>VXNE01000321.1 GCA_009840715.1 Gammaproteobacteria bacterium | reverse complement strand
GGTACGAGATCATGTCGGCGATCGTGTACTGATCGCCGGCGATGAAGGGGCGGTCATACAGGCGGTTGTTCAGCACGCCGTACAGGCGGTTGACCTCGTTGTCGAATCGCCGTCGCGCATAGCTCTGGTCGCCGGCCGATTCCTCGAGGCGGCGGAAGTGGCCGAGCTCGCCCGTCTTGGGTCCCTGGTTGGCCATCTGCCACATGACCCACTGATTGACGTCGTGTCGTTCACGCAGGTCGAGGGGATAGAACTTTCCTGCCTTCTCGGCGAGGTACATCATGATCGCGCCCGATTCGAAGACGGTGACCGGCTCGCCGCCGTCCGCCGGCTCGTGATCGACGATCGCTGGCATCCGGTTGTTCGGGCTGATGCGCAGGAATTCCTCGCCGAACTGGTCGCCGCGGCCGATATGGCAGGGGACGACGTTGTAGGGAAGCCCGCACTCCTCCAGGAGGATCGTGACCTTCTTGCCGTTGGGCGTCGGCCAGTAGTGAAGGTCGATCATGCGGCGACCGCGGCACGCGCGTACACGCCCGGAACCCCCCGCACGCTGATCCGCCAGAGGAGGCGTTCGGTGCCGGGGCCGTTCGGGGCGTCGATCGGAGTCGCGCAGTGCATCGTCATCTGGGTATCCCAGATGGCGATGTCCCCGACCTCGTACTTATGGGCGTAGATGTACTTGTCCTGCACGCAGTGCGCCTTGAGCGTCCGGATCAGGCGGTCGGCGTCATCGCTCGACATCCCCTCGATGTCGAAGGCCGTACCGCCAATAGCGTAGAGGGCACGCTCGCCGGTGACGGCATGGGGCCGCACCAGCGGGTGCGGGACCGGCGGGACGTTGGCGGCCTGGGCATCAGTCAGCTTCGGGGTCGGCAACTCGCCGTCGCGGCCCGACGTTGACCCGTAGAGATGCACGGCGACCAGTCCGTCGATGCGCTCGCGCGTGGGCTCGTCAAGGTCGTCGTAAGCCGCCTTCATGTCGAGAATGCGGGTCTCGCCGCCCTCGTCCGGGACCTTCTGCGCGTACAGCATGGTCGCCGTCGCAACGTCGGCTTCGTAGGACTGGTCGGTATGCCAGAACGCGGCGCTGTTCCGGGTAAGCGGATCCTGCTTTCGCCGGGCCATGTTCCCGACCTCGAGCAGGTCGGGATAACCCGGCATGCGTGCCGTATCCACGACGTGCTGGATCGGCACGCCCCACTGGCGCCCGAAACGAAGAAACGCGTCCTTGTTGCAGGTCTGGTTTTTGAGAACCAGCAGACGATGCTGGTAGAGGGCCTGCGACAACGTACGGAACTGGTCGTCGTCGACACCTGCCGTCAGGTCCACTCCGTAGGCAGCACAGCCAAACGGGGCCGGCAGCCGTTCGATCCTGATCATGGTCGGGTCCTCGCCTGGCAAGCCTTGTCCTGCTCAGCTTATCGTGGCGGTACTTGCGGTGCCGGGCAACTGCAAGGCTCGGGATTCGTGTGCGATCGCGATTGCCGGCCGCAAGGTGCGTGCCAAGTTCCACGAAGCAGACGGAAGCCAGCGGGACTTCCAGGGGGAGTTCACGGCGCTGGGTGAATTGCTGTTCCCGCCGGGCCTGGACGATCGCCCGTGAGCCCGGCGGCGGCCACGGTCGTTCCCGGGCCCATCTCTGCAAGATGACTTCCCTGCCCGTCGCGGCGATCCGCTCCCATGATCGCAGTGACGGCTCCTGTCTACCGGGAGCAGCCGGGTCCAACCCCCGCATCGTCGCCGGGACGAGCCTCAGTCTGCGCAGCCTAGCCTCGCGACGCGGGCAACTTCGACAGTGCCTCGACGGCCTGTACCACCTCGAGCTGCCGCGAGCACCCCAGCTTGGCGAAGATGTGCCGCAGGTGCGTTTGAATGGTGCTGTATTCGCGGCCGGTGGTGGCGGCGATCTGGCGGAGGGTCCGGCCCTCCGACAGCAGTACCGCGATCGCGGCCTCCGCCGGCGTGAGTCCCAACACCGCCCCCACGAGGGCGGGCTCGATCCGAGCCCGGCTTACCGGGTCGACAACCAGCACGAGAGCAGCCACGCGCAGGAAGCGGTAATCCACCTCCCGAGCCGTCGCCGGCTTCACGTGCAAGGCAAGCCCCGGCGACCACGACTTCCGCCGCACCGCCATTGACCTGCTCTCCCCCGGCTCGCCCAGGCGCGGCAACGCCCGAGCCAAGTGTTCCTGCAGCGTGGCATTGTCCTCCGGCCAGGTGGCGCGCAGTTCTCCGCCCTCGTCGGTCAGCCCATCGTTCTGGCGAAGCAGCTCCCAAGCCCTGTCATTCGCCTCCACGATGCGCCCGCCCCGGTCGAGCTGGATGACGCCGATCCGGGTATTGTCGAGGAGTTCGATGACCGACGTGCCAAGCGCCCTCGCTTCGGCGAGCGCGGAACGCACGCGCACGTACCGGCGGATGTGCGGAAGCATGCGCGCGACCATCCTGATCTGGGATGATGACCAGCCGTCCGGGTCAACGGAATCCCCGATCCCCCAGGCAATGTGCGAACCGCCGGGTCCGTCCAGGCGCACGTTCAAGCCGTTCTGTACGTCGTAACGCAGGAACGCCTCGTTGTAGGTGGACGACGTCTTCAGCTCGCTTTCCGTGAACAGGTCGACAATCGGCGTGATCTTGCTGTCGGGGAGTCGCCGCATTCGCGGGAGATGCTCGTCGATCGGGTGGTAGATCCGAAAGTACTCCTCTCCCAGGTCCGGGCGGACTTCTCCACGGAAGTGGTTCTTCCAGAAGAAGACCTCGACCTTGCTCGTCGGATTCTCGCTCCCGAACGCGAGCATGTTGCCCGTGCCCCCAAACGCTTCGTCGATGAGCCCGGCAGTCTCCGGCCAGCGGGCATCGTCGAGCATGGC
>VXNE01000524.1 GCA_009840715.1 Gammaproteobacteria bacterium | reverse complement strand
AGCGACGACTGCACACTCATCGCCGACCGGTAGCCGCTGTCGACCCGTTCCACCTCGCGCGCCATCAGGCCGTAGGAGACGTACGAGACCTCGGCGCAGCCGTACTTCGCCGGCAGCGTCGCGCCGAGCATGCCGAGCTCGCCCATTTCGTTCATGATCTCGCGGTCGAACCGCTCGCGCCGGTTGGCCTCAAGCACGCGCGGCATGAGACGGTCCTGCGCGTACTCGCGCGCCGTGTCGCGGATCATGCGCTCCTCGGCGCTGAACTGCTCGTCGAGCAGCAGCGGGTCGTCCCACACGAACGCGGCGCGGTCGGCCATGGTTTTCTCCGGGGCTCGGGCGAGGCGGGAAGGCTAGCAGGGCGTCGGACTTCGCGCGACAGCGCGATGTCCGACGCCGTGCTGGAACGGCTTGGGCTGGGGCCAAAGGCGGCGCCCGTCAGGGCGACGGCTTCGGTGGCGCTAATCAAAGCGGTGCGGGGGTGCAAAACGGCGGTGACCCTCGCCTTGGGCGTAGGGGCGGCCCCGTGGCCGCCGGGCTCGACATCGTGTACGAAACCACCACGGGCACCGTAGGGGACGCCCTTGTGGCGTCCCGTCTACAAATCGTGCACGGAACCACCACGGGCGGGGACAAGCCCCGCCCCTACGGCGTCCCGTCCCGAAATCGCGCGCGAAACCGGGACCGTCAGCGGCCGGGGATCCGCGTGAACACACCGTGCGCGGCGGCGCGGCGCGCAAACTCCGGCTCGTAGGCGTCTTCCGGCTCCGCGCGCACCATCTGGTCGAGGGCGTGGGCGTCCTCCCCCACCAGGATGCGCCAGCGGCCGGCGCGCACTCCGTCGAGGATGATCTGGGCCGCCTCGGCCGCGGATGTCGGCGCGTTCTCGCGGAACTCCTCCGCGCGCCGGGAGAGCGCCGCGCGGATGTGGTCGTCGGGGGCGTTGCCGACCGGCTCCCCCGCGGCGACCAGGCGTTCGCGGACGCGCGCGATCTCCTCGCCCGACAGTTCCTCCGGCGACGGGGCGCCGTGCACGCGGGGGCTGTTGGCCGTGATGGAGGTACCGATGTGTCCCGGCATCACGACCGTCACGCGGACGTGCGGGGCGTGCATGCGCAGGTCGGCGATGAGCGCCTCGGAGAGTCCCTTGACCGCGAACTTGGCGGTCGAGTAGGCCGTGTGCGGGGCTTCCGGGCCGACGCTCGCCCAGAAGCCGTTGATGCTCGAGGTGTTGACGATGCACGCGGCGTCGCTCGCGACGAGCAGCGGCAGGAACGCGCGGGTGCAGTGGTAGACGCCGTGCCAGCATACGCCGAAGGTGCGCTCCCACGCGTCCCGGTCCCCGGCAACGAACGACCCGCCGCCCACGATGCCGGCGTTGTTGAAGAGCAGGTGGACGCACTCCGCCTTGTGCTGTTCGACCACGGCGTCGCGGAAGGCCAGCACCTGGTCCTCGTCGGAGACGTCGCAGGCGTGGGTCGTGATTCGCACCGCCGGGTTGCACAGCGCGGCCGTCTCCTCGAGCGAGTCCGGAAAGATGTCGCACGTCGCCACGTCGCAACCCGCGGCGGCAAGCCGCACCACGAGTTCGCGTCCCATGCCCGCGCCGCCCCCCGTCACCACGGCCAGCTTCCCGCCGAAGTCCTCCATGCCGTGCTCCCTCAGCCCGCCAGCCTGAGCAGGCTGTGCAGCGACCGCGCGCTGTCCCGGGCCGCCTCCCGGAAATCCGGCCCGACCGACGCGAAGATGACGCTGCGCGAGGCGTTGACGACCAGCCCGCGACCGCGGCTGTCCGCTCCTTGTTCGCGCACCGCCGCCGGGTCGCCGCCCTGCGCTCCCACGCCGGGCACCAGCAGCGGCAGGTCGCCCGCGGCGCGCCGGATCGCGGCCAGCTCCTCGGGCCAGGTCGCACCGGCCACCAGCATCAGGTCCCCGGCGTCGCGCTCGCGCGCTTCCCGCGCGACGCGCAGGTACAGGGGATCCCCGGCGGGGTGTTCCTGCAGCCAGTCGCTACCCGGATTACTGGTGCGGCACAACAGCACGACCCCGCGGCCGGGGCGCCGGTAAGGTTCGATGCTCTCCCATCCGAGGTACGGATTCACGGTGAGCGCGTCCGCGCCGTAGCGCTCGAACGCCTCCCGCGCATACTGCTCGGCGGACGCGCCGATGTCGCCGCGCTTGGCATCGAGGATCACCGGAACGCCGGGATAGGCCTCGTGGATGTACGCGATCAGCGTTTCGAGGTCCGCCTCCGCGCGCGCCGCCGCGAAGTGGGCGATCTGGGGCTTGAAGGCGCAGACGAGGTCCGCCGTCGCGTCGACGACGGACCGGCAGAACTCGAGGATGGGACGGTCGCTGCCGGGCAGGCATGCCCGGACTGTGTCGAGGTCGGGGTCGAGGCCCACGCAGAGCAGGCTCCCGGAACGCTCCCACGAACGCTCCAGCCGTTCCCGGAAGGTCCGTCCCGGTGCGGTCCTCTCCACCCCCGGGCTCAGGAGCCCGCCAGCGCGTTGAGCGCACCGCGCGCCAGGATCCGCTCCATGAAGTCCACGTCGTAGGCCCCTTCCGGGTCCTCCCGCACCATGTTGTCGATGAGATGGGCATCGTCGCCCACGAGGATGCGCCAGCGGTCCTGCCGTACGCCGTCGAGGATGATGGACGCCGCCTGCCCCGCCGTCGTGGGCGCGTTGTCGCGGAAGTCCACGACGCGCTGCGCCACGGCGGCGCGGATGTGGTCGTCGGACTCGTTGCCGACCGGCAGGCCGGAAGCCACCATCTGCTCGCGGATCGCGGCCACCTCCACCCGAGAAAGGTCCTCCGGCGCAGGCCCGCCCAGGCCGCGCGGAGTGTTGATGCCGATCCACGTGCCGATGTGC
>VXNE01000302.1:1466-2878 GCA_009840715.1 Gammaproteobacteria bacterium | reverse complement strand
CCCGTGGGTGAGGTCTCCCGTACGGCCGATGGCAAGCCCCGGCTGGACGGAATCTGGCAGGCGCTGACCGAGGCGAACTGGGACATCAGGCCGCACGCCGCCGGGCCTGCGCCGCTGGCGGAGATGGGCACGTTAAGCGCCATTCATCCCGGATTGGGAATTGTCGAGGGTGGGGAGATTCCCTACCAGCCTTGGGCGGCTGAACAGCAGAAAGAGAATTTCGCGAACCGGCTGGAACTCGATCCCGAGAGCAAGTGCTTTCTGCCCGGAGTTCCCCGTGCCACCTACTTGCCCTATCCGTTTCAGATCCTGCAGACACCGCAGTATGTGATGATCGCCTACCAGTTCGCCAATGCCGTGCGAACCATCCACATGACGGACCCCGGGCCGGCGCCTGCTGACAGCTGGATGGGCTGGTCGGTAGGCCGTTGGGAGGGCGATTCGCTGGTGGTCGATGTGTCGAGCATGGTCGACCAGACCTGGTTCGATCGGGCCGGTAACTTTCACAGTAACGCGCTGCACGTCGTCGAGCGGTACACGCCCATGGGTCCCAATCACCTGCTCTACGAGGCAATGATCGAGGATCCCGAGGTGTTCACACGCCCCTGGACGCTCAGCCTGCCGCTTTACCGACGAATCGAGCAAGACATTGAATTGATGGAATTCAAGTGCGTGGAGTTCGTGGAGGAGAAGATGTACGGACAGCTGCGCAAACAGGAGGAGGAGTAGCCGATGATGTGGAACACTCCAGGGACTTGCCGTGGAGCCCTGATCGTCGCGCTCGCCAGCGCGGGACTGGCGATGGCCGGGCCGGTCGTCGGACAGCCGCTGCCGGGGTTCGATCCGGACTACAAGGCCCCGCGAACGGCGGACGGACAGCCGGACCTTCAGGGCATCTGGTCGAATGCTATCCTGACGCCGCTGGAGCGGCCGGCGGAGTTCGCAGACCAGCCCTTCCTGACCGAAGAGCAGGCGGCCGCCTACCAGGTCCGTCGCAATGAAGAAACGTTCAGGGGCAACCGGGACATTCCCGTCGAGACGGACGTCGCTCATGCCTACAACGACTTCTGGTGGGACTGGGGATCGGAGATCGCAAGGACCAGGCAAACTTCGCTGATCGTGGATCCGCCCGATGGGCGGATACCCGCGCTGACGCCGGAGGGCGAAGAGCGGCGCGCGGAAAGGGAGGCGTATCGTCGCATGCACCCCGCCGACGGTCCGGAGGACCGGCTCTTGCGGGAGCGCTGTATCATGTGGTCGGGCAACGGAGATCAGGGCGGGGGGCCGCCGATGCTGCCGTCCGCCTACAACAACAACTTCCACCTGGTGCAAACGCCGGACCACGTTCTGCTATTGAAGGAGATGGTTCACGAGACCCGGGTCGTTCCCCAGGACGTCCGCCCGCCCATGCA
>VXNE01000302.1:0-1456 GCA_009840715.1 Gammaproteobacteria bacterium | reverse complement strand
CATTGGGAGGGCGATACGCTGGTGGTGGAGACCACCAACTTCACCCACAAGACCCATTTTCGAAGTACCAGTGAGCACATGCGCCTGACGGAGCGCTTCACTCGCGTGGCCGATGACGTGCTTATTTACGAGTTCACGGTCGAGGATCCCGTCACGCTGACCCGTCCCTGGACGGCGCAGATTCCGACGGTGAGGCTCGATGGCCTGATCTACGAGTTCGCCTGCCACGAAACCAACCGCGGCATGGTGGGCATTCTCAGTGGGGCGCGCGCCCGCGAGCGGGCTGCCGCTGAAACGGCGACCGTGGAGGGAGCGGATCGATGAAACTACGGCTGGCCCTGATTCTTCTATCGATGCTGTTTGTATCGCTTCCGCTCGGAGCGCACCACGCGTTTCTCGGGGAATTCGACCCGAACAAGCCCATTCAGCTTCGCGGGATACTCACCAAGGTCGAGCTCATCAACCCGCACTCATGGTTCACCATTGAAGTGACGCGTCCCGATGGCACGGTGGAGAGCTGGGAGATCGAGGCCGGAACGCCCAACACGCTGTTCCGGAAAGGGATCACCCGCGACACACTGCCGGTGGGAATCGAAATCCTCGTGGACGGCTACCAGGCCATCGACGGAACGAACAAGGCGAGCGGCCGGGATCTCACGTTCCCCGACGGGCGGGAGATCTATCTGGAGGGGTCCGCACCGCCCAGATCCTCGGGCAGCGAATAAGCCAGCAGTTCCGCCCCATAGCCCTGCCCGCTGGCGGCAACCACCACGTACTGCTTGCCGTCCAGCAAATAGGTCATCGGCGCACCGGATTGCGGCGCCGGCATGTACACGGCACCGATGTCCTCGCCGGTTGCCTTGTCATACGCCCGAAGCATGGCGCCGCGCCCGTTGGGCGTCGTGACGAATCCGTTCTCGCCCGCGATCAGCAGGGTCGATGTCGCTAGCACGCCGCCGCGGCCGGGCCGGCCGGTGCGGGGGATGTCCAGGCCCGCCAACAACGGATGATCGCGCACCTCATCCGGCGTGTCGCCGTGGGGGACCTGCCAGGCGATGTTGCCGGTGTTCATGTCGTAGGCGGTGATACGAGCGTATGGCGGCTTGAGGATGGGCAGTCCCTGGACCGTAGGTGTGGCGCCCATGCCGCTGACAGGCGGAAGACCGGAGGCCGGATCCTGGACGACGCCCAGGATGTAATTCATGTCCGAATCCTCGCCGCCCGGCACGAGGCCGATGGCCGACACCTGCGTTTGGGACTGGATGTAAAGCATGCCGGTTTCCGGGTCGTAAGAGGCTCCCGGCCAGTTCGCACCGCCTGTCGACGAAGGCACCATCAACATCGCCAGCGGTCCTTCCCAGCGACTCACCACCGGCGGCGTGAACATCGGCCCGATCTTGTAACGGGATACGAGCTCGATGGCTTCGGCCCGCAGTTCCGGGGTGAAGTCGATGAG
>VXNE01000605.1:1097-2888 GCA_009840715.1 Gammaproteobacteria bacterium | reverse complement strand
GGGGCGTGGGGGGGGGGGGGGCGGGGGGGGGGGGCGCGGGCGGCCGGAGCTGAGGGGCGCGCGGCGGTCTCCGGCGCGCCCACCGCCCGCGTGGGCGCTTCGGACGCATCGTCGTCGCGGGCCTGGTCCGCCCCGAAGACGCAGTAGAAGAGACTGCCCTTGGCCAGTTCGCTCTCGACCTGCAGCACCGACCGATGGCGGCGCAGCACGTGCTTGACGATCGCGAGGCCGAGGCCCGTTCCCCCGCGCACGCGCGCCCCGGCGAGGTCGATGCGGTAGAAGCGCTCCGTGATGCGCGTCAGGTGTTCCGGTGCGATGCCCATGCCGCGGTCCGCCACCTCGAAGCGCGGGCCCGCGGCGCTCTCGTACCAGCGTACGTCGATCGTGCCGCCGTCCGGGCTGTAGCGAACCGCGTTCGTCACCAGGTTGTTGAAGGCGCTGTAGAGCTCGGTGCTCACGCCGCGCAGGCGCAGGTCGGGGTTGGCGTGCAGCACGATGTCGTGCATGCCGGCCGAAAGCTGGCGTGCTTCGGCGACGATGGTGTCGAGCATGAGCGCGACTTCGATGTCCTCGGTGGTCTCGTCGCTCGGCAGCGGCGCGGACTCGAGGCGTGTCAGGGTCAGCAGGTCGTCAACCAGCGCGCGCATGCGGCGCGCGGGCGGCGTGAGCTTGGGGAGCACGTCGCGCAGGGTCTCGAAGTCCGGGTCGCCCTCGCCGAGTTCCTCGAGGTAGCCGACGATGACGGTCAGAGGCGTGCGCAACTCGTGGGAGACGTTCGCGACGAAGTCCTGGCGCATGGTCAGCAGGCGGTTGAGTTCCGTGACGTCGCGGGCCATGACGAGCGCCCGCTCCGCGTCGATGTCGATGCGCCGCAGTTCGATGCGCCGGGTCTCGTCCGCCGGCGCGGCGATCTCCACGATGTCGCTGTCGACCTCGCCGCGCAGGAGCGACACGATGCCCGGGTTGCGGACGAGCGCGACGAGGTTCTGGCCGTGGTCGTTGGCAGACAGTCCCAGGCGGTCGCGGGCGCCCCGGTTGTAGTCCTCGATTTCGCCGTCCAGGCGCAGGATGACCCACCCGTCCGGGATCGTGTCGGTCGTGGTGCGCAGGCGACGCAGCGTCGTGACGAGGCCCCGGCTCCGGGTGCGGCCGATGCCGATCGCGCGGTACAGCCGGTCCGCCAGGGCCGCCCACGCCGCGTCGCGGCTCGCGGGACGCCCGAGCGGGCGCCGTGACCAGCGCGCGAAGCTGCGGAACTGGATGGCGTGCCAGGCGATGAACGCCGCAAGGGCCATGACGAGTCCCCAGGCGATGCTGCCGCTCAGCCAACCCACCAGCGCGGCCACCGCCAGCACGGCCGCCGCGAACGCGGCGCGGGCGCCCGCCAGGTCTCGGACGGTCACACCGGCGTCAAGCCTTCACGTCGCTGGTGGAGAAGCGGTAGCCGACGCCCCGGACCGTCTGGAGATGCGCGTCGGCGCCGAACGGCGCGAGGGCCTTGCGCAGCCGCAGCACGTGGACGTCGATCGTGCGCTCCTCGACGTACACGTTGCGTCCCCAGACGCGGTCGAGCAACTGCGCGCGCCCGAACGCCCGGTCCGGGTGCCGCATCAGCATTTCCAAGAGCCTCAACTCGGTAGGACCGACATGGACCGGCACGCCGTTGACGCTCAGCCGGTGGCTGTTTGTGTCGATCTCGACCGGTCCCACGACGACCTTGCCGTCCTCGGGATTTCCGGCGCGCCGCATCAGGGCCCGGATGCGGGCCACGAGTTCCGGGGGGGAGACGGG
>VXNE01000605.1:0-1087 GCA_009840715.1 Gammaproteobacteria bacterium | reverse complement strand
GTCGTCGACGCCAGCGTCGAAGCTATTGAGCTTGTAGTGCTCCTCGCCCCGAGCCGTCAGCATCAGCATCGGCAGGTCCGCCGTGAGCGGATCCCGCCGGAGGCGGCGCGCGAGTTCCACCCCGCTCATGCCCGGCAGCATCCAGTCGATGATCAGGAGCCGCGGCAGCGGGCCGTCGAGGATGTCGAGGGCCTGCTCGGCGGTCGCCGCCTCGACTACGTCGAACCCTGCGCGACCGAGGGAGAAGCAGAGCATCTCTCGGATCTCCGGTTCGTCCTCGATCAGGAGCACAGAGTTCCGGGGCACGTCCGTCAGGCTTCCACTCGAACGGTCGCGGGCATTTTTGTCGGGCAATGTGACATGGGTGTGAACGACGGTGCGCAGTATGCCACCGCCACCGCCGCAAGGCACCGTGCCGAGACGGTCGCTGCGCCGGTTCGGCGGGCCTGTCCGGCCGTGACGAAGGGCGCGTCAAATACGTTACGCTTGGAGGCGTCGAAACCAGCGGGAGGCGGATACACGTGGGGACCACGAGACAGTTGCGGGCATCCGACGGCTTTACGCTCGGCGCCTACGAGGCCTTGCCGGACGGGACGGCGCGGGGCGCCGTGGTCGTCATCCAGGAGATTTTCGGCGTCAACAGCCACATCCGCGAGGTGTGCGACGGCTACGCGCGCGACGGCTACGCCGTCATCGCACCGCAGATATTCGATCGCGCGGAGCGTGACGTGGAGCTTGGCTACGACGAGGACGACATGACGCGCGGCATCGGCATCGCCTTCCAGGGGCTCGACCGCGAGAACACGCTGGCCGACCTGCAGGCGGCGGTCGACGAGGCCGGGAAGTACGGCAAGGTGGGCCTCGTGGGGTATTGCTTCGGCGGCCTCCTCACCTGGGTGGGAGCATGCGAACTCGAAGGTGTCTCGTGCGCCTCCGCCTACTACGGGGGTGGTATCGCGGGAGAACTCGAACGCACGGCGCGCTGCCCGGTGATCATGCATTTCGGGGAACTCGACGCGCACATCCCGATGACGGACGTGGAGCGGATCACGATCGCGCTGCCGGACGTCGACGTCCACGTCTACCC
>VXNE01000550.1 GCA_009840715.1 Gammaproteobacteria bacterium | reverse complement strand
CGCTCGGGCTCCGCCGTCGGGGGAGGGCTTACTCGACCGTGTCCAGCGCCTTCTGGAAGCGGTTGGCGTGGCTGCGTTCGGCCTTGGCGAGTGTCTCGAACCAGTCCGCGATCTCGTCGAAGCCCTCGTCGCGGGCGGTCGCGGCCATGCCGGGATACATGTCGGTGTACTCGTAGGTCTCGCCCGCGATCGCGGCGGCGAGGTTGTCCTTCGTCGTACCGATGGGCAGCCCCGTGGCGGGATCGCCCACCGGTTCCATGTACTCGAGGTGACCGTGTGCGTGTCCCGTCTCGCCCTCGGCGGTGGATCGGAAGACCGCGGCGACATCGTTCTCGCCTTCGACGTCGGCCTTCTGCGCGAAGTACAGGTAACGCCTGTTGGCCTGGGACTCCCCGGCGAACGCGTCCTTGAGGTTCTGCAGGGTCTTGCTGTCGTTCAGGTCCATGTGCGGTTGTCTCCTTGGGACTTTCTGCTTGCTGCATGAGTATACGGGTTTGGTACGGCAGTTCCATGCAACGGCATGGTTGTGGAGCGGCCTCGGGCCGCTGGCGGCTGGCTTCCGGCGCCGCGGCCCCACTGCCCGGACGGGGTGTAGAATCCGCGCCCCCCGACCTCCCCACGCTCAACCGACGATGCAGGCCAAACGCGGAGTCGCGGCGGAACTCGGCGCGCTCGGCGTGCTGGCCGGACCGATCATCCTCACACAGCTCTCCCAGATGGGCATGGGCGTGGTCGACGCCATCATGGCGGGCCGCGTGAGCGCCGTGGACCTCGCGGGCATCGCGCTCGGCGGGAACTTCTACTGGCCCGCCATGCTGCTGCTGTCGGGGATCGTGATGTCGGTCACGCCGCTGGTCTCGCAGATGCACGGCGCGGGGCGGGAGACGGAGGCCGGCGCCGTGGTGCGCCAGGCGCTCTGGATCGCGCTCGCGGGCGGTCTGCTGGTGGTCGCGGCGATGCAGTTCGGCGAGACGGCGTACCGCCTGATCGGCGTGGATCCGGCCGCGATTCCGGTGGCCTCGGCGTATCTCTCGGCCATGAGCTTCGGCCTCGTGCCGGTCCTCGGCTATTTCGTGTTGCGCAACCTGTGCGACGGCATGTCCTGGACTACGCCGGCGATGGTCGTCGCCCTCTCCGCACTCGCGCTCAAGGTGCCCCTCAACTACCTGTTCGTCTTCGGGGGGCTCGGGATCCCCGCGATGGGAGGAGTCGGGTGCGGCGTGTCCGGCGCCATCGTCATGTGGCTGGAGTTCCTCGCGATGGTCGGCGTGGTGCGGTTCTCCCGCGTGAGGCGGGCCGGGGCGTTCTCACGTTTCTCGGCGCCGGACCTGCGGGTCATCTGGCGTCTCATGCGACTCGGCCTGCCGATCGGCATCGCCATCTTCTTCGAAGTGGCGGTGTTCTCGGTGGTGACGCTCCTGATCGGCCGGCTCGGTGTCGAGGCGGTCGCGTCGCACCAGATCGCTTCGAACGTCGGGGGGATCACCTTCATGGTGCCCCTCGCCCTGGGCATGGCCGCCACGATCCGCGTGGGCTACAACGTGGGGGCCGACGACCTTCCGGGCGCGCGCCGCTCGGCGTTCGTGGCCGTCGGGGCGTCGGCGGTCTTCGCGGTCATTGCCGCCGCCGTCCTGCTCTGGTTGCGATACCAGATCGTCGGCGCCTACACGACCGACGGGGCGGTCATCGACATCGCGGCGGGCCTGCTCCTGTTCGTGGCGCTCTACCAGTTCGTGGACGACACCCAGGTCACCGCGGTAGGCGCCCTGCGGGGCTACAAGGACGTGCGTGCGCCGATGCTCACGGCATTGGTCGCCTACTGGGCGATCGCCCTCCCGCTCGGGGCCGCGCTGGGCTTCGGCGCGCTCGGGGCTCCCTGGGGGGTCGAGGGGTTCTGGGTGGGCCTCGTCGTCGGACTGGCCGTGGCCTCGGTCGTACTCCTTGCCCGGCTCGGCTGGCTGTCCCGGAACGAACGCCGGATCCGGATGTTCGCGCTGGGATGATGCGCTCGCGACCTCACTTCCCGAGCCGTTTCCCGAGCCACCGATCCGCGGCCAGCCTGCCGCCGCCCGAGAGCAGCAGCGGGACGAACATGAACAGGTAGATCACCGGCAGCTTGTAGTTGCCCGTGCAGTATCCATCTGCGCAACGTTCGCTGATGCGGTAGCCATCGAAGAACTCGCCGATGGAGCCGATGCCGACCGTGCGCCACACCCGCTCGCCGTCGATGACCTCGGCCACCTCCGGCAGATGCGCCGCGTAGATCGCGACGACGGTGATCACGATCAGGCTCGCCGCGACGTAGCGCGTCGCGAGGCCGATGATGAGGAGGGCGGCGCCGACGAGTTCGAACCAGGTCGCCAGGAACCAGTTGAGCTCCACGGGCAGCACGGAGAACGGGAACGGGAACTCCACCGAGCCGAACCAGTTCCTGCCGTTGAACTTCGTCAGGCCGCTGGTGAAGTACTCGTAGCCGAGGAGGAGCCTCAGCATCAGCAGCGACACGTACCCGCCGACGGCATTGAGATGGCCACGCACACGGGTTTCAAACTTGAGCAGCGGTGCGATGGGTGTTTCCATGCGGGGAGCCCTTCCTGGTTCGGGGGTAGGTTGCCGGACGATTCCACGCTTGTCGACAGACGGGAGCGCGCCTGCTTCGAGAGCCTCGATGGCGCGTTGCCGGGTGACTGGCGCCGGCTGGCCGCGGCGCTCGCGGTCCGCTGGCGCGATGCGGCGCCGGTCCGCGTGGCGCTGGCCGGTGGTCAGGGGGCGGGCAAATCCACCCTGGCCCGGGCGATCGTTGCGGCCTGCGGGTACTTCGACCTGCGGGCGGTGGCGATGTCGATCGACGACTTCTACCATACCCGCGCGGCGCGGGAACGCCTGGGAC
>VXNE01000190.1 GCA_009840715.1 Gammaproteobacteria bacterium | reverse complement strand
GGTTGGGGGGCTCTTTCATGCGAGGGGCGGACCCCTCGCGCTCCCCGGCTGAGGGCTCTTGCTTGCGAGGGGCAGGCCCCTCGCGCTCCCCGGCTGAGGGCTCCTCGCCCGACGTACGAGTGATCGCGGCCACGCAGCGGAACCTGGAACTGCTTGTCGAGCACGGCCAGTTTCGCTCGGATCTCCTCGAGCGCCTTGGCGGCGTCACCCTGCACGTCCCGCCGTTGCGCGAGCGGGGGGGCGACATCGTCTTCCTCGCGCGGGTCCTCGCCCGGCGCGCGGCGGCGCGGATGAGCAAGGCCGAACCGCGGTTCTCCAACGACGCCGTCGCCGCCATCGAGGCGTACCAATGGCCCGGCAACGTCCGCGAACTGGAGAACGCCGTCGAGCGCGCGGCCATCCTCGCCGACGCCGGCGAGATCCACGCGGCGCTCCTCGCCATAGACGCCTCCCCCCGCGAGCCCGATACCGGCGCGCTGCCGGTGGACGGGGAAGATGCTGTCTCGCTCGAGGAGTACTTCGTCCGTTTCGTCACCGAGTACCAGGACCAGTACACGGAAACCGAGCTTGCATCCCGGCTCGGCATCAGCCGGAAGAACCTGTGGGAGCGGCGCAAGCGGCACGGGATTCCCCGCCGCCGCACGCGCAAGCGCGGCCCGCGCCACGATCCTGGTTGAGCGATGCCCGGCGGATCGTCCTCACTGCGGACTTCAGACGCGCCGTCGCCCCGGCGCGATCATCAGGTCGCGCTTTGTCTTTTCCTCCCCGGCACCCTAAGATCGCTACCCGTCTCGAGTCCTTGGAACCACGCCGTCTCGGCCGCGGCACAGCCAGGCAAAGCGAGCGGGGTGCTACCCGGCAGAAGGCACGCAAGCCCACCCAAGCCGCAAAAGGGCCTTGAGGGTTGATCCGACTGCGAACATGAACCGCGGACCAAGAAGCAGTTGACGGAACAAAAACCCGTGCGGGTCGCACATCCCGGTCTCCGTGAGGCGATGGTTTCGGCGAATGCGGTCACCGTCGTCGAGACGCTGCGGAACGCCGGTTACCAGGCCTACCTGGTGGGTGGATGCGTGCGGGACCTCCTGCTCGGAGGCACCCCCAAGGACTTCGACGTCGCGACCGACGCCACCCCGCAGGAGGTCAAGACGGTCTTCCCCCGGGCCCGGCTGATCGGTCGCCGCTTCCGCATCGCCCACGTCCGCTTCCGGCGGGAGTTCATCGAGGTGTCGACCTTCCGGCGCCGCAACGAGGATGACGACGACGAAGCCGACGCAAATCATCTCTCGGCGGACGGCGTCCTGCTGAGCGACAACGTCTACGGCACCCTGGACGAGGACGCCTTTCGCCGGGACTTCACCGTCAACGCGCTCTACTACGACCCCCTCGAAGACACCGTCCTCGACTACACCACCGGCCTCGAGGACATCGAGACGAGGACGCTGCGCATCATTGGAGAACCGGAGGAACGCCTGCGGGAGGACCCCGTGCGCATCCTGCGGGCCATGCGATTCGCCGCGAAGCTCGGGTTCGATCTCGACCCGGAGACGCGCCACGCCATTGCGCCGATGTCCGAGCTCCTGACGGCGATACCGCCGGCGCGGCTGTTCGACGAGTTCAACAAGCTCTTCATGAACGGTCATGCCGTCGCCGCCTGGTCGCTGATGTGGGAGTTCGGGCTGCCCGAGATCCTGTTCCCGCTTTCCGAAGAGGACGACCGCATCGTACGCGCCGCGTTGCAGAGCACCGACGCGCGCATCGCCGACGAGAAGCCCGTCACCCCCGGTTTCCTCCTGGCCGCCATGTGCTGGCCCGAGTTCCAGCGGCGGACGGCGTTGTCCGCCACCGCGAACAACGCGGCCGACGAACGGCTGAAGGCCGCCCACAGCGTCATCGGCGAGCAGCAACTGACCATCGCGTTTCCCCGCCGGCTGTCCCTGTTCATCCGGGACGTGTGGCGGCTGCAGAGCAGCCTGGAACGGCGTTCGCCCCGCAGTCTCAAGCGTACGCTCGGCCATCCGCGCTTCCGCGCCGCCTATGACTTTCTCGTGCTGCGTGCCGAAACGGGCGAGGCGGACCGCGAGCTCGCCAGATGGTGGACGGAGGCGCAGGAGGCACCGGCGGAAGAACGCGGATCGATGACCAACGCCCTGCGGCCCGCCGGAAGACGGCGTCGGCGCCGGCGCGGCCGCGGCCGACCGAACCCCGAGCCGGCCACGTGAGTATCCGTGGCCGATAGCGTCCCGGCACGCACGCCTCCGTGACCGCCGCCCGCGCGTCACGCGCCGCCGACACCCGAGACGACCTGCCCCGCCATATCGCTGTCGAAGGGCCCATCGGCGTCGGCAAGACGACGCTGGCCACCCGCCTGTCGCAGGCGCTCCGCTACCCGCTGCTCCTCGAGCCGACCACGGAGAATCCCTTCCTCGACCGGTTCTATCGCGAGGGCCGCCGGCACGCACTGCCGACGCAGCTTTTCTTCCTCCTCCACCGCGCCCGGCAGGTCGCCGCCCTGGACGATGACCTCGTCGGCTCCCTCGTGGTCGCGGACTTCCTGATCGAGAAGGACCGCCTGTTCGCGGAACTCAATCTCGACCCCGACGAACTCGCCATCTACGAGCAGATCTGGCGCAGCCTGGACATTCGCCCGCCGGCGCCGGACCTGGTCATCTACCTGCAGGCCCCGCCGCCCGTGCTCGTCGAGCGCATCCGCCACCGTGGCGTCGGGTTCGAACAGCACATCGGCGACGAGTACCTCACGAACCTGTGCGCGGCGTACACGCGCTTCTTCCACGACTACCGCGACGCCCCGCTCCTGATCGTCAACGCCGCCGAGATCGACTTCGCCAACGAAGACCGCCATTTCGAGGCGCTGCTGGCGCAACTCAAGGA
>VXNE01000466.1:1453-2900 GCA_009840715.1 Gammaproteobacteria bacterium | reverse complement strand
CCCCCGCTCCGAGCGACGCCGCCGCGCGGGTGTAGGATGCTTGGGTGTCTCCGCCTCCTTGGGGGGGGCGTGCGCCTCGAGCGGCTCCAGGCCGTCCGGCGCGGACCACCGCGCCGCGCCGTCGTAGACGACCACCGGCAGCACCGGCGGCGTGTCGTCGGCGGGTATCGCACCCTGGCGGCGCAGCGTATCGAGTTGCCGCGACACGTATTCGCCCATACGCTCCGCCATGCCCTGGTCGTCGCCTGACTGGAACTCCACGGGCACGACTAGGTACGCCGGCCGGCCGTCAGGCAGCTTCGCGGCTTGCAGGTCGACGCGGCACAGCGCGTCGCCGGTTCGGCGGGTCAGATCGGCCGCGACACTGTCGCCGACGCGCAGGTTGTGCACCGAGTGCGGCTCGAGCTGCGGCCACAGCCCGGGAGCCGCGACGCGGAGCAGGTCGGCGCACACGGTGGGGAGATCGAACAGGAACTTGAACGCCTCGTCGTGCCGCATCGCCATGCGGCGACGATAAGCAGCGCGCCAACCCTTCGGAATGGCGCATCGCCGGCGCTCGCGTGCGACATCGGCCCGCCGTCGTGTGGGAGGGTCGCCGCGAGTGGGCGTTTCGTGGCAACGTCCGACGATTGCGGCCCGGCTGAGGGGTCCGGCCGTGTTGCGCGTCTGATCTCGCAAGGAAGAAGGAGCGACCTCGTGCTACCCATCGACTGGCTCATCTGCGCGGCCCTGGCCACCGGCATTGGCTTCTGGTGGGCGATCGCCGTGCCGGTGCGCCGACGCATCGTCGTCGTGGCCTCCCTCGTCGCCCTGGTCCTGGGCGTGGTGGCGGTCATGGACCATCGCTGGCAGGCGGCGGGCGCCATCGTCGTCGCCGTGCTCCTCCTGGTTGCGGCGTTGCTCGGCAAGCTCAGGGAAGGCAGGAAACCGCTGCGGGTTCCCTACGTGAGCGGTTCGCTGCTGACGATCCTGGGGGTCGGCGCGTTCGGGTTGCTGTTCGTGTTCGTGGTCACCGCACTCCCGGCCCCGACCGGCGAGCACCCCGTAGGCGTGCGGGACTTCGATCTGACCGACGACACGCGCACGGGCGTGCTGGCGGCCGGGGACGACGAGCCGAGACGCCTGCTTGTGCGCATCTGGTATCCGGCGGGAGACGTAACGGGACTGAGCCCGCGCCCCTACTTCGACGACCGGGAAGCCGTGACCACCGCCACCGGCCTCGGCAGCACGTTGGGCATGCCCTTCTTCTTCCAGTACCTCAAGCACAGCTCCACCAACTCCCACGAGAACGCACCGCTCCTGGACGGCGCGGCGGAACAGCCGGTCGTGATCTACAGCCACGGCTACACCTCTTATAATGGGCCGCACCCGGCCCACCAGGAGGAACACGCGCACCCCCGCTACAACGACAAAAACCGGCAGCGCACGTACGACGCCGCGCGCGGGG
>VXNE01000466.1:0-1443 GCA_009840715.1 Gammaproteobacteria bacterium | reverse complement strand
CGTCTACTCCGTGCAGCACACTTACGACTCGTCGCCCGTGGCGTTTCCGAACGGCGACGTCGCCCAGATGGACCCGACCCTGATCACCGAAATGCTGGAACAGGCGGCGGAGATGCCGGAGGAGCAGGTCATGGGCTTCATCGCCCCGACGTTCGACGAGCGGCGCCGGGCCACCAGGGCCAACTACGAGAGAGCGATGGCGGACGGGCAGCGCATCGCCTCCGTGAGCGCCGACATCTGGCGGGCGGACCGCATCTTCGTCCACGACCGGCTCGAGGCCGGCGAGGTGCCGGAACACGTGGCAGGCATCGTCGCCGCGGGCGATCTCTCCTCGGTCGGCGAGATCGGCATGTCCTTCGGCGGCTCGACCACGGGCGGCGTCTGCATGGTGGATCCGCGCTGCGGGGCCGGGGTCAACCTGGACGGCGGCGACTACGACTTCCGGCCGTTCAACCGGAACATCCCGGTCCCGTTCCTCATGTTCTATTCGGACGTGGACGTGATCGCCGCCATGCTGTCCGAAGATCCGGACGCCTCGGGCCACGGATTCAACGACTTCTCCTACGAACGCCACGAGACGGCCGGCCTGCGGTCCGATGTCCATCGCCTGGTGGTCGACGACGTCACGCATCTCGGCGTGTCGGATTTCACGCTGTTCATGCGCACGCCGTGGCGCAATCCGCTGTTCGGAGGCATAGGGACCGAGACCATCCTCGGGGCGCAGAACGACTTCGTGCGCGGGTTCTTCGACAGGCACCTGCGCGGTCTCGCCAACGGTTTTCCCGACGTGGAGTTCGCCCGCTACGCCGACCATGTGCGCCAGGACCGCGTGGACGATCTCCGCGAGTGGTGGCTGGCGGCGAACCCCATGGACCGGACGGTACAGGTCGTGCTCGAGACCTCGCTGGGCGACATCGAAATCGCCCTCTACCCGGAGCGCGCCCCCCTCTCGGCGGCGCAGTTCCTGGCCCACGTGGCCGGCGGGCACTACGACGGCGCGAGCTTCTACCGCGTGACCAAGCGGTCGGAGGGCAGTGGGATCGAGGTGGTCCAGGGTGGCCTGCTGGGCCACGTGATGAGCGCGGACAGCGAGGGTCTCGAGGCGTACTCGGAAGCGGACTCACCCCTGCCGCCGGTGGCGCACGAGACGACGGACCGGACGGGGATCCCGAACGAACGCGGCAGCATCGCCTTCGGGCGCCTGGAACCGGGGACGGCGAACTCGGAGTTCTTCTTCAACGTGCAGGACAACCCCGTGCTCGACACCGGGTACGAGGCCGAAGCCCTCGACGGGGAAGGCTATGCGACGTTCGGCCGGGTGCTGCGCGGGATGCGCGTGCTGGAGCGCATCCAGCGGTTGCCAAGCGATGCCCCGACCGCCATAGAGATGCTCCAGGGACAGATCCTGGAGGAGCCGGTGATGATCCGGCGGGCGTACCGGGT
>VXNE01000484.1 GCA_009840715.1 Gammaproteobacteria bacterium | reverse complement strand
GTACTGGCGGGGGCGGGATGCACGGTGACCATGACCGAGTCCCACCCGATAGTCTTCGCCATGCTGGTCGACCTGGCGGAGCGTTGTGCCCCGCACGTCCGGGTGGAACTCGAGGACGCGCGCCGACTCATCCCGGCGGGATTCGATGTCGTGTACCTCGATCCCATGTTCGAACCTCGCCGCAAGACCGCCCTGCCGGGGAAGCCGATGCAGGTGCTGCGCGACATCGTTGGCCGGGACGCCCCCGACCTGGCGGAGACGCTCGCCCTCGCGCGCCGCCATGCGCGGGAGCGCGTGGTGGTGAAGCGGCACACGCACGCGCGCGCGGTGGGCGCACCGGACTGGCGCATTCCAGGACGGACGGTGCGCTTCGACGTCTACCGCCCACTGACCTGACGTTCCGGTACGGGCCGTCCCCTCAGGCCGGGCTCTCACCTCTGGCCTCGGCGGCGAACAGCGCCACCGCCTGGCGGAACTCGTCGTCGATCACCTGGCGCGCCGCCCGGACGACGGCGGAAACCACCGGCTCGGGCCGCAGGCGCCCTTGCTCGCTCGTGACGGCGCCTTGCGCGACGAGCGCCTCGATGAACTGACGCAATAGCCGCTGGTCGGAGAAATCGGGCGAGTCGATACCGTGCAGCTTCGACATGCGTGCGGCCAGGACACTGCACCGCGTCTCGAGTCCCGTCCGCGCGACGGGACCCGCCGCGGTGAGCACGACGCCGACGATGTAGTAACGCTCGATGGTCTCACGGAGGATGTTGGCGAGCAGCTTCAGCCGGAACCGTTCGGGCGCCTCGGGTGGAGGCGCCGCGTAGAGGCCGCCGTCGCGCTCGACGACGAGGCCGGTGGACACCAGGCGGTCGAGCCACCACTGCACGGTGTCCGGAGGTGGCTCCGGCAGGAAGAGTTCCCGGCGGACGAATGGGAAGACCGTCTCGAAGTAGCGCACGAGGTCCGCCGCGCGCGCGCTGCGGCGGCGGTTGACGAGGAGGCACGCCAGCAGGGAAGGGGCGGCCACCACGTGCAGCACGTTGTTTCGGTACCAGGTCATCCGTACGGCGGTGGGGCGGTCGTGGCCGAGGATGTCGCCGAAGGACCGCCGGTCCCGGTGCAGGAACCCGAGGGCCTCGACGGCGGCGACGATGTCGGTGGCGGGCAGGTCGGTCACGTGGTGTGGGCAGCGGTCCGGGTCATGCGCGAGCAGCGCGCGCAGACAGTCGATCTGTTCGATCAGCAGCCGCTCGTCCATGGCCTGCCTCGGCATGGACAGCGTGGCCAGGGCCACCAGGTTGACCCGGTTTACCGACGTGGCGGCGTTCACCCGGACCAGCGTCTCGCGGCCGAGTTCGGCGCTCCGGTCTTCGGACGCCTCCCCGTACGCGGCGAGTCGGATCGGCTCGCCGAAGTCGATCGCGACGCGGCCGAAGGACTCGCGCGTGAGCCGGAGGCTCCTGAGGACGCCCCGCATCGACTCGCGGCGCTTGGCGCCTCCACGTAGTTCGCTGAGGTAACTGCCGCTCTCGACGACTTTCTCGTAGCCGATGTACACCGGCACGATCGCGATGGGGCGCGGCACGCCGCGGCGGGCGCTCTCGAGCGTCATGCGCAGGAGCCCCGTCCGGGGTCGAAGGAGGCGCCCCGTCCGCGAGCGTCCGCCCTCGACGAAGTACTCCACGGAGTGCCCGCGACGCAGCACCTGGTAGACATACTCGCTGAAGATCGCCGTGTACAGCCTGTCGTCGAAGAACGCCCGGCGCATGAAGAACGCACCGCCGCGGCGGAGGATCGCCCCGGCGAGGGGAATGTTCATGTTCTCGCCGGCCGCGATGTGCGGAATCATGAACCCCCGATGGAACAGCACGTAGGACAGCAGCAGGTAATCGACGTGGGACCGGTGGCTCGGCGCGTACACCACCGTGTGGGTCTCGGCCACCGCGGCAAGCCCTTCGATGCCGCGCACGTCGATGCCGGCGTAGATGCGGTTCCAGAACCAGGTCAGCACGCGGTTCAGGAAACGGATTGCCGGGTAGGACATGTCGGAGGCGATCGAGCTGGCGTAGCGCCGCGCCAGGCGGCGGAGATCCGCCTGCTCCGCTTCCGCCTCCTCCTCGATGATCGAGCGCACGGCGCGGCTCCGGAGCACCACGTCCACCAGCGTGCGGCGGTGGGAGAGGTCGGGTCCGAGGGTGGCGGTCCTCTGGTTCCGGAACTTCACCCGCAGGAGGCGCGCCGTGCGCCGCGTCATGCGGTTCGCCTCGAGCCCGGCGTCGACGATCTCGTGCCACGGCAGGGGGGCGCCGAAACGGGCGACGATGTCGGTGCGATTGAAGAACAGGCTGACGAAGCGCCGGAACCGGGACGACATGGACCAGTCGTCCGAAAACAGCGAGCGCAGGAACGAGCGGTCCTTGTTTGCCGCGCGGCCCCAGAAGACGGACACGGGTACGAGTGTCGCCCGCGCCTCGGGTCCGGTCAGGAGCCAGCGCTCGAAGCGCAGCATGCGCTCGGAATAGCTCAGCATCGTGTGTCGGCGGCCGATACCGGCGCCCCGGTGCAGGAAGAAGAAGCGACGCGCCTCCTCGACCCCGGGGGCGACGAACGGGTCGGTGGGGCGGGGGAGGCCGGCGCGCTCCGTCAGGATGTCGAGCACCAGGAGATCCGTCAGGGACCGGTGGTCGAGGACGTAGACGGGCGCATCCCCGATCGCTTCCATGCCGAACGCTTCGGGCCGCGTCAGCCAGCGCACGACGGCGCGGGAGACGCGGAACACAAGGCGTCGGAGGGTCTTCATGGCATCCGCCCGACCCCGTCGGCGCAGCTGGCCCGGGAGTGTTGCGGCATGGCTGGTGTGGTGTCCCGTAAGTTCCTGATACTTCAGAGTTCGCCCTGCGCGTCAATGCA
>VXNE01000337.1 GCA_009840715.1 Gammaproteobacteria bacterium | reverse complement strand
CAACTTCCCCCTTCACCAAGCTTCGCCTGGCGCAAGACGAGCCCCGCCCCTACGAGTTGTAGCGGTCGGTACGCCAGTTGGCAGGGTTGTTTGCGATGTACTCCATGGCGTGGGCTGCGTCGGTTTCGTCGCGGATGATGTGGTCGAAGTAACCCCGTTGCCAAAGACCGTGCGACATCGGCGGCCATCGACCCTCGTCGGCACCGGCTCGGTACGCGCGGGCCGTGATGGACTTGAACGCTCCCACGATGCTGCCGAGTACCGGCGGACTCGACATGCCGACGGTCGAGACCAGGCCGTGCAAGTGGTTGGGCATGACGACAAACTGCTCGACTTCCAGGCCCGAAAACCGGACCGCGAGTGCTTGCCAGTGCGAAACGACCATTTCGCCCGCATGGCTCGGGGACATCCTTCCTTGCGTCACCTCTCCGAACAGGCACCGACGGTCCACCACGACGATGGTCACGAAGTAGGATCGCGCCTCCGCGTAGTCGAAGCCGGCGAGCCGCAGACGCTTGCGTTGCGGCCACTCTGGAGGGGAAGCGCTGTCCATGGCCCGAGTGTGCATCGAGGGACGTCCGTGGCACAGCAGCCTGCGTCCACGCCGCGTGCCGGACATCGACCCCGCGTGACGTGCGTTATGACGTAGGGGACACCCTCGTGGCGTCCCGTCATCGTGCACGGACCACCGCGGGCAGCGTAGGGGACGCCCTTGTGGCGTCCCGTCCCGCCATCGTGCACGGACCACCGCAGGCAGCGTAGGGGACGCCCTTGTGGCGTCCCGTCTCGACATCGTGCACGGACCACCGCGGGCGGGGACAAGCCCCGCCCCTACCGGGGATCGATCGGGGTCGGCATTGGGCTCTCGGCCTCGATCGCCTCCGCGGCCATCAGGCACAGGTCCTCGCGATAGAGCTCCGCATAGACCTGGATGCCCGTCGCGAGGCCATCGGCGATGCCGGTGGGCAGGGCCACCGAAGGAATGCCCAGTACGTTGCCGGGGGCGATGAACCGGACGGTGCGGACGAAGGTCTCGACGCCGGTCTCCGGGTCGAGGTCCGCATCGATGGGCCAGGGCGTGCAGGTCCACGTCGGGCCGACGGCAACCGTGTAGTCGGTCAGCCACGCCGACCACAGGGCCCGCAGGCGCGCCCGCTCCGTATGCACCAGCGTGTGCGTCATCGGGTTGCGCGCGAAGTGCTCCGTGATGCCCTGGAGGTACGCGAACACCACCGGTCGCACGACCTGCCGCATGTCCTCCATGCCGGCATCGGCGTCGGTGTCGCCAACGACGATCTTGCCCCAGATCTCGTTGACGCGGTCGAGTTCCGGCGGCTCCGCCTCCTCGACCTGCCAGCCCCGGCCGGCAAGGATGCGCCCGGCCCGCTCGATCGCATCGACGGTCGCGGCGGGGAGTTCGACGCCTGGTATGCGCGTCACGAGCGCCGCCCGCGGGCGCTCGGGAACCGGTCCGGACAGCGGCGCGTCGACGGACTGGGGATCGACCGGATGGCGACCGGCCATGACCGACAGGCCGAGCCGCAGGTCCGCCACCGACCGCGCCATCGGCCCGTCCGTGAGGAGCGCGAAGGACATGCCGCCGTACTCACCCGAGTTCACCATGGCAAGGGGGATGCGGCCCACCGTTGGCTTGAGCGACGCGATGCCGCAGCAGTAGGCCGGGTTGCGGAGCGAGCCGCCGATGTCGTTGCCGATGCCGAACGGCGTCATGCCGGTCGCGAGCGCCGCCGCATCGCCGCCGCTCGAACCGCCGGGCGTCAGGGCGCCGTTCCAGGGGTTGCGCGTGCGGCCGCGCAGCGGATTGTCCGTGTCGAGCCGCGCGCCCATCTCGGGCAGGTTGGTGCGTGCGAGCGGCACGCCGCCGGCCCGCTTCATGCGTTCGACGAGCGCGGCGTCGCGCTCCGGCAGGAAGTTCGCGAGGGCGGGCACGCCCATCGTGGTGGGCGACCCCACGCAGTCGATGTTCTCCTTGATGGTGAACGGCACGCCGTGAAACGCGCCGGTGCGCTTGGCCGGCGGTACGGCGTCCGCACCGACGGCCGCCTCGAGGGCGCTCTCGTCGATGCGGTGGACCACGGCGTTGACGGCCGGGTTCACCGCATCGATGCGGGCGAGGTGCGCCTCCACGACCTCGCGGCTCGAGACTTCGCCCGCGCGGATGCGTTGCGCCAGTTCGCTGGCGGTGCTGCGGCAGAGTTCGTCCATCGTCGGGCTACTGCCAGGGCACGGGGTCGATCGGCGTCGGCATCGGGCTCTCCGCCTCGATGGCTTCCGCGGCGAGCAGGCAGAGGTCCTCGCGGTAGAGCTCCGCGTAGACCTGGATGCCGGTCGCGAGCCCGTCGGCGACGCCCGTGGGCAGCGCCACGCCCGGGATCCCGAGCACGTTGCCCGGCGTGATGAAGCGGATGGTGTCGAGGAGCAGGTCCATGCCGGTGTCGGGATCGAGGTCCGAGTCGATCTGCCACGGCACGCAGGTCCAGGTCGGGCCGACGCACACGGTGTACTCGGTCAGCCATTCCGACCAGACCGCCCGCAGGCGCTGCCGCTCGCCGTGCATCACCGCGTTCGACATGCTGCGCGCGTCGAAGCGCGCCTCCATCTCGACCAGGTAGTCGTAGACCACCGGACGGACCACGGGCTTCATCTCGGCGAACGTCACGTCGGAGTCGTAGGTGATGACCTTGCCCCAGATGTCGTTGACCTTGTCGAGTTCCGGCGGTTCGGCCTCTTCGACGTCCCAGCCCTGGGCGGCGAGCACGCGTCCGGCGCGCTCGATCTCGGAGACCGTGGCCGCCGGCAGTTCGCCGCCGGGGAGCTTCGTCACCAGCGCCACGCGCGGTCGAGCCGGGCTCGGGCCGGGCAGGGCGGCGTCGCCGGACTGGGGAT
>VXNE01000130.1 GCA_009840715.1 Gammaproteobacteria bacterium | reverse complement strand
TGTCGTTGAGGCTGCCCCGGTAGCCGTCCTCGTCGAGATCCGTCGTCATCCAGCCGACGCCGGCCTGATGGGGATGGAGACCGGTGAGGATCGACGCCCGGGTGGGGCAGCACCGGGCGGTGTTGTAGAACTGGGTGAAGCGGATGCCGTTGGCGGCGAGCCGGTCGAGATTGGGCGTCTGGATCTCGCCGCCGTAGCAGCCGATGTCGGAGAACCCCATGTCGTCGTTCATGACGAGCAGGATGTTGGGTCGGTTCATTGGCACTCTTCCGGATGGCGGGGATCGATGGACGGCCCGACTCTACATGCGGCTTCGCCGGGGCGGGGCGGGAAGCCCCGGTCCTTGCCCACCCACGCCGATCCGTGGGCTGTCCGATCCCTCCGCTCTGTGCCGTGGCTCCTCCGGTCGGCCCGGGCACGAGCCGAGTGCCTACCGTATCCGGCGCCAGGACGCGGCGCCATCGGCTTCGATACGGACCGGGCCTCCGCTGAAGAGCCCCGGTCGCGCCATCCAGTAAGCGACCCGCCCCGCGCCGTCGTCGGTCGGAGCAACGGTGTAGGCGTTCGTGGATTCATAGATGCGATGCCCCCGGATGAGTTGCGTGCCGAGCCCCGTCACGATCAGGCGTTCCGCCTCGACGCCCCCGCATGCGAGCCGCGGCCCGCACCGCCAGGCGACGAGCGTGCGCGACTCGCCCTCTCCAAGAAGCCCTACCGCCGCATCCAGGATGAGGATGTCCGCCGGCGTGCCGGTCAACACGGCGGCCGCCTCACCCGGTACGGGGGCGCCCGTGGCCTCACCGCCGACCGTCAGCCGCCAGCCGTCGTTCTCAAGGGCCGCGCCGGCAATCGGTTCCCCGTCGCGCTGGACGTCGAACGCGTCGCTGGACGTCGTGATCTGAAGCAGGTTCCAGACATCCGCGTCGCGAATCGCCGCCGTGACGACCGTGCCCTCTTCAGTGAAGGCCGATGCGATCGCGGCGGCTCCGCCGGCCTCGCCCAGGAAGTCCGAACGCGCGCCGGCCTCGGGGGCGAACGGTGGCGCCGCGTCGAACTCGGCTTCCACGGCCGCGGTTTTCGCGGCAAGTCCGTCGAGCATCGCGTCGAGTTCCGCCCGGTCGTAGTACGTTCCCGCGCGCATGACCCCTTGCGGGCGGCGTAGCGCGTCGAGTTCTTCGAGGGGATTGCCCTCCACGAGTATCAGGTCGGCCACTGCGCCGGGGACGACCTCGCCGAAGCTTCCGCGCTCGCCCAGGAAGTCCGCGGCTCCGAGCGTAGCGGCGCGCAGGACATCGAGCGTCGTAAGCCCGGCGTCGACCAGGGCCTCCATCTCGTCGACCACCGCGAACCCGCCCTGGAGCGAGTCGTCGGTGCCCACCAGGATCCTGGCGCCGGCCCGGTGCAGGTCCGCGAGCACATCGGCGCGCACGTGGTAGAGGACCGTCTCCCCGGCCTGCAACTCCGGATGGACCATCGCCGATCCCGCGCTTTCGAGCATCCGTGTGATGGCCCGGTCCGCCGGATTCATGTACTGGAAGGCGTCCGGATGCGCGTCCCGGGACAGGGTCGTGAAGTTCTTCATGACATCGATGGTGGGGACGAGCCAGAACTCTTGTCCGGCCAGTGCCGCGCCGAGTTGCGCGACCTTGTCCCGGTCGACCAGGCCATCGGCATCGATGTCGCCGCGCCCGAGGGCCCTGATGAGATCGTTGTTCCGGAGGTCGAACGAGGCCAGGTCCGGGTTCGGCAGGCTGTCGTCCGCGAACACCGCGGCCAGCATGCCCGTGAAGTGCTCCGCCGTGCGCATGCCGCCCTGCACGGCCTGCAGGAGCGGGACGTCCTGCGGTACGTGCCCGGCGACGGCGATGCCGTGCTCGTATCCCGCGGCCAGGATGGCGTCGAGCAGTTCGGGTGACAGGCGCGAGTACACCTTGACGAAGTCATAGCCGTCCGCGGCCTGTTGCGCGACCAGCGCCGCGGCTTCGGCGGGGTCGGCGACTGCGGTCGACCCGGCCCAGATCTTGGGTGCGCCATCGAGCAGTTGCCCGGCGGAGAGCATCCGCGGCCCCGGCAAGCTGCCGGCCGCGACCGCCTCCTTCATGGCGAGCGCCATGGGGCCGCCCCACATGTTGCGGATCGTGGTGACGCCATTGGCCAGGTAGGGCAGGAGACCGTCTTCCGTGAAGACGTGTGCATGCATGTCCGTCAACCCCGGCAGCAGGTAGCGGCCGGTGCCATCGACGACTGTCACACCGTCGGCCAGGTTCGCCTCGGCGCTCGGTCCCACGCTCGTGATGCGGCCTTCGTCCACGACCACGGTCCGGCCCGGGACGAGCGCGCCGGCCGCGACGTCGACCACGGTCGCTCCGACGAACGCCGTATCGCCCTGAACCGGCCCGGGCCCCGGGTCGGTGCAGCCCGACAGCAACGCCACAGCCGCCAGTGCAGCCGGGACGAGTCGGTATCTCCGCAGGTCTGTGACTCTCATTGTTGCCCTTCCTCCTGCTGCTGCATGGCCGACAAGCACGCGGTCGACCGCGACCCCGCCGCCGCGCGCCCGACGACCGTGCGAATGACACACATGGCCGTGAAGGGGACGCGCAACGTCAGGTCTCTGAACACCCGGACTCCTCCTGTTCGGCAACGTCACGACTCGGCTGCGACAGGACCGCCAGGCAGACAATCGTGCCGACGACGCCGACAGCCAGTATGACGGCGCCTCCCCCCGTGACCAGCACGCGCGACAGCCCGTAGAGCGCCAGCGCGTTGCAGACGAAGTTGGCGACCAGGAACCACGCGCGCAGGCGCAGCGGCCCGAGCCGCCGGTCGATGTCGAACCGGTTCACGCCTGCCACAATCCGAGCCGGTTGAACACGTAGGTCAATGCCACGCAGTTGAGCAGCGTCACCT
>VXNE01000672.1 GCA_009840715.1 Gammaproteobacteria bacterium | reverse complement strand
GGGCGGTGGGCGGCGTGGGCCTCCTGTGCGACGGGCCCCACCGGCGGGGCGTGCCCTCCCGCCGCGGGGCGATGGTCCACTGCGATGGACGCCGTCTCCCGCGCGAGCACCGCCAGGAGCCGCGAATCCCCTTCCCGCCGCCGGGCATCGGCCCACGTCGCGAGGCGGCCTTCGAACGCAGGCACCAGGCGCTCGACGCGGTGGGCCGGGGCGCGAGCCCGCGCGCGCATGCGCCAGGCCAACGCGAACGGCAGGACAACAACGATGCCAAGGAGTACGCGCGTCGCGACGGCCCACCCGGAGCCCGGCACCCAATGGACCACCGCAGCCGAGAACAGAGCCGTCACGGCGAGCATCCCGAGGAGGGCGATAGCCGCGAGCCGAACGGCCGCCACCCGACGCAGACGCCGCGCGCACCGCCCGACGTACGCTTCGAGGACCCCGTGTGTAGCCGACCCCTTCACCTTGAGTCGCGGCTCCGTGCCCGCGCGTCTGCGCGGCAGCTTTCAGGCTCTCATGGAACAAGGGCCAAAGCGAGCGCGGCGACCGCCGGACCGGGGAGGTCCTGGGAGGGGACTCTGTCGCGCCGCGTCCCCAAGCGTGGCGGCAGGGGGCTCGGTCGTCGACGCGTTACAGCGTTCGGCTGTGGCTTCCGGCGTCGAGACGCGCGACCAGTTCCTCGAGGGTGTCGCAGTCGATGATCCACTCCCCGACGGTGGCAAGGGTGTCGGTGCTTCCAATGTCCTTAAGCAGCGGCGCCAGACGCGCGTCGGCACTGGGGCCGAACTTGCGCGACGCCAAGCGCTGCAGCAGGCTTCGCTCGGCTGCTTGACCTTGCTCGAGACCCTCCTTCCGGTACCGTTCCTGGTAAGCGCGCCGCCGCCGTGCGAAGTACGCCTCCAACTCTCCGGACTCATGCATCCGGTCCACCTCGGCCATGTCATCCGCTCCCAGATCGAAATCGATCAACCGTTCCGCCGTCTGTTGCGCCCACCGCAACGCCACTTCCAGCAAGGGGCGCAACGCCGGCGGGTCCAGCCGTGCCCGCAACGCCGCCGCCTGCGCCGGCAGACGCTCGACCGCCGGATTGCACAGCCCCGCCAGCAGTGCGGCCGCGTTGTCGTGGCGCAGATCGTCCGTAGCGAGCCGCAACGTGTCAAGCATGAGGTAGCCGTCGCCGACGAACAGGCCGCTCCTGCGCGAGACGGGATCCGGTTGCGCGCGATCCGCCACCGGCGTGACAAGGTCGATCATGCGCGCCGCCGCCGTCCAGGGCGGAACCCCCGTGTAGATGACCACCGGCAGCACCGGCGCCAAGCGATCCGTCGCGCGGAAGCGCCGGCCACGCCACAACTCCAGATGGTGGTTATCTACGTAGTTCCGGATGCGCAGCGCCATGAGGTAGTCGACCGTCCCCTGCACCTCGATCATCACAACCACGTGCAGCCACGTGCGGTCCGCCTCCGTCCGGTCGCGGAACGGCACCCGCCAGACGATGTCGTTGGCGTAGCTGCGCTTGTCCGTGGCCGATCCGGTAGTCGACTGTTCCTGTACTCGCACAAGGCCCGAGAAGTCGAGGCCGTCGACCAGTGCGCGGGCGCCGTGGAGGTCTGCCACGAACCAGCGCAGAAGCTCCTCGACCATGAACGGGTAGGCGAAGATGTCCTTGAAGGTGGGGTCCTGTCGCATGACTCCACCCTAGAAGGGAGCGACGGGCGCTCCAATCGGACATCAACGCATGCGGGCGTGGGAGTTCGCCCCGCGTCTCGTAGGAGATCGTCCTCCCGATCAGACCACAGCCAGCGCCTGGTCGAGATCCTCCACGATGTCGTCGATGTGTTCGATACCGATGGAGAGACGTATCGTCTCCGGGCGCACGCCCACGCTCTCCTGTTCCGCCTCGTTGAGCTGCCGGTGGGTGGTCGACGCCGGGTGGCATGCGAGCGACTTGGCGTCGCCGATGTTCACCAGGCGCTTGAAGAGCTTAAGCGCGTCGTAGAACTTCACGCCCGCGTCGAAGCCGCCGTGCACGCCGAAGGTCAGGATGCCCGACGCGCGGCCGCCCATGTAGCGCTGCGCCAGGTCGTGGTAGCGGTCCCCGGGCAGCCCGGCGTAGTTCACCCATTCCACCTTCGGGTGGTCCTTGAGATGCTGCGCCGCCGCCAGGGCATTCTCGCAGTGCCGCTCCATGCGCAGGTTCAGGGTCTCCACGCCCTGCATGATCAGGAACGCGTTGAAGGGCGAGATCGCGGAACCGGTGTTGCGCAAGGGCACGGTGCGGGCGCGGCCGATGTATGCCGCCGGCCCGAGCGCGTCCGTGTACACGACGCCGTGGTAGCTCGGTTCCGGGGTGGTGAACATCGCGTACCGATCGGCGTTGTCCGCCCAGGAGAACTTCCCGCCGTCCACGATGACGCCGCCCAGCGAGTTGCCATGGCCGCCCATGTACTTGGTCATCGAATGCACGACGATGTCGAAGCCGTAATCGACCGGCTTCAGAAGCGCAGGGGTCGCCACGGTGTTGTCCACGATCGTCGCCACGCCGTGCGCATGGGCCATCTCGGCCACCGCTTCGAGGTCGATGATGTTGCCGGCGGGATTGCCGATGCTCTCGCAGAAGATGGCCTTGGTGCGGCCATCCACCAGCTTCTCGAGGTCCGCCGGGCCGTCGTCCTCGGCGAAGCGCACTTCGATGCCCTGTTTCGGCAGCATGTGGGCGAACAGCGTGTAGGTGCCGCCGTAGAGCTGCGGGACGGTGACGATGTTGTCCCCCGCCTCGGCGAGATTCAGGATGGAGTAGTTGACCGCCGCGCTGCCGGAGGAGAGTACGAGCGCCCCGACGCCGTGCTCGAGTTCGGCGCACCGCTGCTCGAGCACGGCCTGGGTCGGGTTCATGATCCGCGTGTAGATGT
>VXNE01000124.1 GCA_009840715.1 Gammaproteobacteria bacterium | reverse complement strand
ACGTCGAGGCGGGGCGGTCCTGTCGCGTCGCAGAGGAGATGGTCGATGGAACGTGTGGGCAATATCCTGGACCTCGACGGCCGCGTGGCCGTGGTCACCGGGGCTGGGCAGGGGGTAGGCAGGCAGGTGGCCCTCCACTTCGCGTCCTATGGCGCGAAGGTGGTCGTCAACGACTTCTTCTCCGACCGTGCCGAGGGCGTGGTGGGCGAGATCGCCGACTTCGGCGGCACCGCGATGCCCTACCAGGCGGACGTCACGAGCTTCGACGAGACCGCCGCGATGATGGAGGCGGCGAAAGCGCAGTACGGGTCCCTGGACATCCTCGTGAACAACGCCGGCAACCTCGGACCCACGCCCCCGGACCCGGCCTCCGCGCTCAAGCCCTTCTGGGAGACCACGCCCGAGGACTGGGAACGGCCCCTGGGCGTCAACCTCTACGGCGTGCTCAACTGCACCCGGCATGCCGTGGCCAGCATGGTGGCGGGCGGCGGCGGCAACATCGTGACCATCATCTCCGAGGCCAGCCGCTACGGCGACGCGTTCCTCGGAGCGTACGCGGGCGCCAAGGCAGGGGCGGCCGGCATCATGCGCTCGGTGGCGCGCGAGTGCGCGCGGCACGGGGTCCGCGCCAACTGCGTCGCCATCGCCGCCACCCGGACGCCGACGACGGCCGAGGCGTTTGCGGACGAGGCGGCCATGAAGGCTTCGCTGCGCCTGTACCCGCTGCGGCGGGTCGGCGAACCCGACGATGTCGCGAACGCGGTCCTGTTCCTCGCGTCGGACGCCGCGAGCTACGTCACGGGGCAGGTCTATGCGGTCAACGGAGGGTTCCTGTTCACGCTCTGACGTAACGTCGCGAGCTCCGAGGAGAAACAATCAGGATGAGTGAATACGAGACCGTCGTGCTCGAACGCGACGCGGGGGCGGCCCTTGTCACCCTCAACCGGCCCGAAGCGGCGAACACGCTGAGCCGCCAGCTCATGCGCGACCTGGTCGCCGTCACCGACGAACTGAGGGTGGACGACGACGTGCGGGTCGTGATCGTCACCGGCGCGGGCGAACGTCACTTCTGCGGCGGCGCGGACCTGCGCGATGCCGGCGACGCGGTGCGAGGGGGCAAGATGGACATGCCGCCAAGGATGCCGATCGATGAACTCGAGCGCCTGCCGCAACCCGTCATCGCGGCGATCAACGGCGCCGCGATGGGCGGCGGATGCGAAATCGCCTTGGCGTGCGATTTCCGGCTGATCGCGGACGACGCGAAGATCGGCCTCACCGAGATCACCTTCGGGGCACTGCCCGGCGGTGGCGGCACGCAGCGTTTGCCGCGCCTGATCGGGGTGGCCAAGGCCAAGGAGATGATCATGCTCGGCGGGCGCCTGACGGCGCAGGAGGCGCACGACATCGGACTCGTTAACGAAGTCGTGCCGAAGGCGGAGCTGATGGAGCGGGCGCGTGCCCTCGCGGCGGAACTCGGGGAGCTCGCACCTTACGCGGTGCGGGCCGCCAAGCGATGCATCAACGAGGGCCTGTCCATGACGCTGGAGCAGGGACTGCGCCTCGAGCAGCACGTCATCATGACGATGGGCTCTCCGGAAGAACGCCAGGAAGCGATCGAGCGGGCGATGGCGAAGAGTTCGACCTACAGCAACATCTTCTCCGGCAAGCGTTAGGTCGCGCTAGTTTCCCGTCCGAGTCGGCAGCTCGACGACGCCGCCGCCGATCACCGAAAGTTCATCGTGCTGGTTGTGCGCGGCCTGCTCGATTTCGACGAAGTGTCGGCCGTCCTCGATCCACTTCCGCTTCACGTTGCCGGAAATGACCAGCAAGTCGCCGACCGGGTTGTGACGGCGGATCTTGCACGAGGCGAGGCGCAGGAATCCGTCGTCGCCCATCCAGTTGGTCATGTGGTGGATGAGCCACGAGCAGCGCTCCGGGCCGTAATCGTAAGCAGCCGGCGTACCCACCACCTGGGCGAAATCGTCCTCCCAGTGCACGCGCTCCGGGCAGTCGGGAATGCCGAACTTGTTCTTGATTCCGAGCCCCCTGTGCGCATGGATCTGCTTCCAGGCGATCTTGTTGGCACGGATGTAGAGCCCGCCCCAGCCCTGCGCGAAAGCGATGAAGCCGGTGACCGTCATCGGACCCTTGGCCATCGGGGGCAACGCCTCGCCTTCCTGCACGTCTTCCCAATAGCGCGGCTCGGGACCGCGGACGGGTTCGGTCGCGTATAGCTGGTAGAAGTCCTTGAGCTGCTCGTCCGTATAGGGCTCGATCTCCCGGGCCTTGACCGCGTCGTACTTGGTGCCTCGTTCCCGGGCCTCGTCGCGGTCGGTGCGGAAACACCAGCTATCCGCTTCGGCAACCTTGGTGCCGTCCTGCTTGTAGAAATCGACGTGGTAGATCTGCTGGAACGCCCGCCCCGCGAAGTGGGTCCGGTGCTCGACGAGATCCTTCAGGTACGCCTCGGTCTGAATCTCGTCGTTTCGGAGCACCGGTGCGTACCAGGTCCAGTCGGCGCCTGCCCACATGGCGTGGATCCCGCTCAAGCCCCCAACGTAGCCTGAGACGATGCGATCACATGCGAACAGAAAGCTGGGAAGGGCCACGATGCCGCCATAGCGCGACGTCGCGGCGTAGTCGGGGTCGCACCACAGCGGGTTGTCGTCACCGATACCGTGCGCGTAATGGCGAATGTTGTCTCGCGTCGCCTCGTAGCACCAGGGCTCCACCGAGTCGACGATCTTCCGGCCGATTCGGCGGCGCAGGGTGTCGAGGCCTTCCTCGGTGATCTTGGGAAACCGATCTGTGGATTCGGGCATTTCGGTTGTGCCTTCTCCGGCCCTGGTCGTTCGAGTCACGCTAAATCAATGACACACTACGTTTGTACTGATAATATATACAGTCTCCAGATC
>VXNE01000642.1 GCA_009840715.1 Gammaproteobacteria bacterium | reverse complement strand
CTTCTGGTCGGTCTCGCTGCGCGCGAGGTAGCGGATGAACAGGGTGCGCCCGCGCTCGATGTCGACCGCGACCTCCTCGTCCGGCTCCATCCCGTAGAAATACACCGGCGTCGGCAGCACGCTCACATCGCCGTATTTGCGCCGCGCGGCGGCGTAGTCGGTGAAAACCTGCGGGTACATCAGCCAGGAGGCGAACTCGGCGTCGCTGATCGGGCGCTGGGCTTTCTCTTCGGCTTCCTCGCGGGAGGATTCGAGATCGGCGTCGGGCAGCACCGAGCCGGGCCGCACGGTAATAGGCTCCCTTCCTTTGAGTATCTTCTCCTGCAGGGCGCGCGGGAAACCGCCGTGCGGCTGCCCGAGCTCGCCCGCGAACAGCGAGACCACCGATTCGGGGAACGCGATCTCGCGCCCGGGGTCGGCCACGTCTTCGGGCGCCAGCCCGCCCGTCACCATCATCAGCGCCATGTCGCCGACCACCTTGGAGGAGGGCGTGACCTTCACGATGTCGCCGAACATGCGGTTGACCTCGGCGAAGGCCCGCGAGACCTCCGGCCAGCGCTGGTTGTCGATGCCCAGCGCCCGCGCCTGCTCGCGCAGATTGGTGTACTGGCCGCCCGGAATCCCGTGGTTGTAGACGTCCGACGTGCCGGCGCGGAATTCGCTCTCGAAGGCGCGGTACTGGTTGCGCACCTGCTCCCAGTATGTGGAGAGCGCCATCACCGTGTCGGGGTCGATCCCCGGGTCGCGCGGGGAGTGGCGCAGGGCCGCGGTGATCGAGCCGAAGCTCGGCTGGGAGGTCAAGCCGCTCATCGAATCCATCGCCGCGTCCACGGCGTCGACACCGGCCTCGACCGCGGCGAGCACGCTGGCTGCGGAAATCCCGCTGGTGTCGTGGGTGTGGAAGTGGATGGGGATGCCGATCTCCCCTTTGAGAGTCTCGACGAGCGTCCGGGCCGCCGCCGGCTTGCACAGGCCCGCCATGTCCTTGAGGCCCAGGATGTGGGCGCCCGCGGCTTCGAGCTCCCGGGCGAGCGCGACGTAGTACTTGAGGTCGTACTTCGTGCGGCCCGGGTCGGTGATGTCGCCGGTGTAGCAGATCGCCGCTTCGCAGAGCTTGCCGGTCTCCAGCACCGCGTCCATCGCCGGGCGCATGTTCTCGACCCAGTTGAGTGAATCGAAGATGCGGAAAATGTCGATCCCGTTCTCGGCGGATTGCTGTACGAAATAGCGCACCACGTTGTCGGGATAGGTGGTGTAGCCGACGCCGTTCGACGCGCGCAGCAGCATCTGGGTCAGGAGGTTGGGCATCGCGGCGCGCAGCCGTTCCAGCGACGCCCAGGGGCATTCATTGAGAAAGCGCATCGCCACGTCGAAAGTCGCGCCGCCCCAGCATTCGACCGAGAAGAGCCGGGGCAGCCGCCGCGCGTAGAAGGGCGCGACCGCGATGAGGTCGTAGTTCCGCACCCGCGTCGCCAGCAGGGATTGGTGCGCGTCGCGGAACGTGGTGTCGGTCATCAGCACTTGTTCCTGATCGAGCATCCACTGCGCGAAAGCCTCAGGACCAAGCGCATCGAGCAGTTGTTTCGTGCCGTCCGGCGCCTCATGGCCTGCCGCCTCCGGCGCGCTCGGAATCTGGCGCGTCGGCGGTTCGGGCCGTCCTTCGACGGCGGGGTTGCCGTTGACGATCACCTCCCCCAGATAGCGCAGCAGCCGGGTCGCGCGGTCCCGCCTGTAGGCGAAGCTGAAAAGCTCGGGCGTCTCGTCCACGAAGCGCGTCGTGCAGGCGCCTTCGATGAACTGCGGATGGCCGATGACGTTCTCCAGAAAGGCGAGGTTGGTGGCGACGCCGCGGATGCGGAATTCGACAATCGCCCGCCGCATCCGCCGGATCGCCTCTTCGAACGTCGGCGCCCAGGCCGTCACCTTCTCCAGCAGTGAGTCGTAGAACGGCGTGATCCGCGCGCCCGAATAGGCGGTGCCGCCGTCCAGGCGTATGCCGAACCCCGTGGCGCCGCGATAGTTGGTGAGCACGCCGTAATCCGGAATGAAGTTGTTCTCCGGGTCCTCGGTGGTCACCCGGCATTGCATGGCGTGGCCGTTCACCCGAATCGCGTCCTGGCCCGGTATTCCGCTCTCGGGCGCGCCGATGGCGGCGCCGCCTGCGATGCGGATCTGCGCCTTCACCAGGTCGACGCCGGTCACCACCTCGGTGACGGTGTGCTCGACCTGGATGCGCGGGTTCACCTCGATGAAATAGAACGCGCCGTCGTCGTCGTCGACGAGGAACTCGACGGTGCCGGCGTTGTTGTAGTCCACCGCGCGTCCGATCTTGAGCGCGCTCTCGTGGATCGCCGCGCGGGTCTCGGCGTCGAGATAATGCGCCGGCGCCTGTTCGACGATCTTCTGGTTGCGCCGCTGCACCGAGCAGTCCCGCTCGTGGAGGTGCGCGAGGTTGCCGTGGTTGTCGCCGAGTATCTGGACCTCGACGTGACGCGCGCGTCGAATCAGTTTTTCGAGATAGACCTCGTCGTTCCCGAACGCCGCCAGGGACTCGCGCCGCGCGGCCTCGACCTCATCATTGAACTCAGCCTCGCTTTCGATCGTGCGCATGCCGCGCCCGCCGCCGCCCCAGCTCGCCTTGAGCATGACGGGAAAGCCGACCTCCCGGGCGAGGCGCGCGGCCTCCCCGGGGTCGCGGGGGAGCGGGCCGGTCGCCGGGACCACCGGAACGCCGGCCGATTGCGCGATTTCGCGCGCCGCCACCTTGTTGCCGAGCGCGCGCATGATCTCGGGCCCAGGACCCACGAACGTGACGCCCGCATTCGCGCACGCCTCGGCGAAGTCGGCGTTCTCGGCCAGGAAGCCGTAGCCGGGGTGGATCGCGTCGGCGGCGTTCTCGCGCGCCACGCGGATCACC
>VXNE01000259.1 GCA_009840715.1 Gammaproteobacteria bacterium | reverse complement strand
GCTCAGGGCTTGGGGAAGTCCAGCATCCGCTGCAGCGGGATCATGGCGCGGCGCGCGATCTCGGGATCGACGAACACTTCGTTGTCGAGGCGGTCGAGGGTTTGCGCGAGGTTGTCGAGTTCGTTCATGGCCATCCACGGGCAGTGCGCGCAGCTCCTGCAGGTGGCGCCGTCGCCGGCGGTGGGCGCCTCGATGAAGCGCTTGTGCGGCGAGCGGCGGCGCAACTGGTGGAAGAGGCCCCGGTCGGTGGCGACGATGAAGGTCTCGTTGGGCAGGTCGAGCGACGCCTGGAGGATCTGGCTGGTCGACCCGACGCGGTCCGCGATGCCGATGACCGCCGCCGGCGACTCCGGATGGACGAGGACGCCCGCGTCCGGGTAGACGTTCTTCAGGTCCATGAGCGCCTGGAACTTGAACTCCTCGTGGACCACGCAGGCGCCCGTCCAGTGGAGCATGTCCGCGCCCGTCTGCTGCTCGATGTAGGCGCCGAGGTGCTTGTCGGGCGCCCACAGGATCTTCTCGCCACGCGCCGCGAGATGTTCGACGATGCGCAGGCCGACGCTCGAGGTCACCACCCAGTCGGACATGGCCTTCACGCGCGCGGAGGTGTTGGCGTAGACCACCACGGTCCGGTCCGGATGCTCCGCGGCGAACGCCTCGAACTCGTCCGGGGGACAGCCGATATCGAGGGAGCACTCCGCCTCGAGGGTCGGCATGAGGACGCGTTTCTCGGGGGAGAGGATCTTCGCCGTCTCGCCCATGAAACGCACGCCGGCGACCACGAGCGTGGAGGCCGCGTGGTCGCGTCCGAAACGCGCCATCTCGAGGGAGTCCGAGACGCACCCGCCCGTCTCGAGCGCCAGGTCCTGGATGTCGCCGTCGACGTAGTAGTGGGCTACGAGGACGGCATCAAGAGCGTCGAGGCGGGCCCGAATCTCGTCCTTGCGCAGCATGCGCTGGGCATCGGGGAGCACCGCGGGTTCGTGTACCGGAACCTCGCTGGGCGCGAGACTGTAATCGGTGCGCATCGGTGGATAATAGCCCAGTTTTCAGGGATCACAGGGACGCTTCAGGTGGGTATCGGGACGGTCCTCGGTGCGACGTTCGGGGTGGTCGCCGCGTGGGCGATGCCCGCGGTTGGCGCCGACCTGGAGGGTGCCGCCGTCACGGTCGCGGAGGCCGCGCCGTGGCGCGCCGACGGGTCGCGCATCGCGCCGGCGTCGTTGCGCTACCGGATCCTGGTCATCGTCGATGGCGAGGAGTTTGCGTTCGGGTCCGAGGTGAACAGGTCAAGGGAGTCTTGGCGCGGAATTCCCGTATGGCGCGTGGAGACACGGGCCCGGGTGCCCGCCGGCGAGCTGGTCGACACGGTGTACCTCAACGCCGCTGACTTGGTCGCGCTGCACCGCGACGTGCGGATCGGCGAGGGCAGGGTCACGCTCGACCTGGGACCGGAAGGCATCTCAGGCGCGATCGTCGAACCGGGCGGCGAGGACCGTCCGGTCACGATCCCGACCGCCGGGCCCGTCGTGGGACATCTCGACACGGCGTTCGCCGGCGCGGCGCTGGCTCCTGGCTTCGAGGCGCACTTCCGCACGCTCGACCTCGAGCGGCAGCAGGTCCACGAGTGGCGCGCCACCGTCACAGGCGTGGAGTCCGTGGAGGTACCGGCCGGCCGTTTCGGCACCTATCGGCTGGAACTCGTCGATGTCGGCGGAAGTGGGCTCGCGGCCACCGTGTGGATGAACCGGCAGACGCCGCGGTGGATGGTGCGCAGCGAGCTGACGGGCCGCGACGCGGGCGGCAAGGTCGTCGCGGAACTCGAGTCGGCCCAGGACTGAGCCGGATCTGCCTTGCGCGTCGCGTTGCTATCGTCGGGCTTCGGGGAACCGGCGAACGACAACCTCGAGCGGATCGGACGGGCGTTTGCGGACGCCGGCTGGGAAGTCGCTCGCCTGACCTACGAGACGCTGGCGCTGACCCCGGGAGGCGTATCCGCGTGCGGGGCGGGCGGCGGCCCGGCGGCTCTCGACGGTTTCGACCTCGTCTGGCTCTTCGGGTTTGGCCGGAGGGAGACATTCCTCGACCGGATGCACCTGCTCCGACTCGTGGCGCAGGACCGCTTCGTCAACACCGTGGATGCGCTGGTCCTCCTGCACGGCAAGCTCGGGCTCCCGGAGTTCCAGCCGGAGACCTCTGCGAGTTCAGACCCGGCCGCCCTGATGCGGCGGATCGCGTCAGGGGGGCAGTGGGTGGTCAAGCCCATGGCGGGCAGTTTCGGGCGGGATGTCGTGCGCGTGGACGGGAACGGTCCGGACACCGAGCGGGTCCTCCGGCGACTCACGGCGCGCGGCGGGTACTGCGTGCTGCAGCGCTACGTGTCCGACGCGGCGACGCGCGAGAAACGGGTCATCGTTGCGGGCGACCGGATCATCGGGGCTTACGCGAAAATCGGCAACGTCGCAGCCGGCGCCGTCCCGCGGCCCGCGGAGCTGTCGCGCGAAGAGACGGAACTCGCGCTGCGTGTGGTCGCCCGGCTGAATGCGCAGGGCGCCCGCTTCGCCGGCGTCGATCTCGCTTGGCCGTACGTGTTCGAGGCGAACATCGCGAACCCCGGCGGGCTGGCCACCCTGGAAGCGCTGACCGGAGTTGATCCGACGCCGCGCGTGGTGGAGGCGCTAGCCCCGTAAGGGCGACCTTGTGGTCGCCCGTGCCGGGAGCGGCACGCGTCTGTAGGGGCGGGGCTCGTCCCCGCCCGTGCCAGAATCGTGCAAGCCCAGGCACGGGAGGGGACAAGCCCCTCCCCTACGGCGTCCCGGCCGGACTCGGGCGGCCAGGCACGGGAGGGGACAAGCCCCTCCCCAACGGCGCCCCCCCCTCCCCGCGGGTGACCCCGCCGGGGGGGGTGCTCGCCGCC
>VXNE01000658.1 GCA_009840715.1 Gammaproteobacteria bacterium | reverse complement strand
TCGGCGCGGTCATGAAGTGGGCCGTCGCGCAGGGCTACCGCGAGGACAACCCCGCCGGGGACGCCATCTCCGCCGCGCTGCCGAAGAACAGCGTCCGCCGCCGGCACCAGCGGGCGCTGCCGCACGCGCAGGTCGCCGAAGCGCTCGCGCGGGTGCGCGCGTCGAAGGCGCACCGGGCGACGGCGCTCGCCTTCGAGTTCCTCGTGCTGACCGCCTGCCGTTCGGGCGAGGTCCGGGGCGCGCGGTGGGACGAGGTGGACGACGCCGCGGCCACCTGGACGGTGCCGCCGGAACGCATGAAAGCGAAGCTCGAGCACCGGGTGCCGCTCTCCGCTCGCGCGGTGGCCGTGCTCGACGAGGCGCGGAAGATCGCCGATGAAGGCGGCCTGTTGTTCCCGTCGCCCACCGGTCGCGTGTTGAGCGACAGCACTCTCTCCAAGCTGCTGCGCGAGCTCGACATCGGTGCTGTGCCTCATGGCTTCCGCTCCAGCTTCCGGGACTGGGCCGCCGAGAGGACCGACGTGCCGCGCGAGGTCTGCGAACTCGCCCTGGCCCATGTCAACAGCGACCGCGTCGAAGCCGCCTACCGGCGCAGCGATCTCTTCGAACGCCGCCGGGAACTCATGGAGGACTGGTCCGGCTACCTGTCTCCGGCCGCTTAAGTCCGGAGCCGGTTTCGCCCAGCCTTTCAGTCGGGCATCCGAATCTCTCACGGACAACGCTTCGAACGAGGTGGAAACTCGTAGGCGTCGCCCTTCAAGACGATCAGCCGCTCCTTCGCGCCGGCCGGAAACCCCGGCTTGGCGCGATTCACCGCGCCCTGCACTTCGCCGAGCACGGCGACCGGTTCGCTGTCCGCGCGGAACCTCGCCAGTACGCTCACCATGCCCGGGACGATGTGGGCCTCCACTACCTCGATGCCCGACACCTCCTGCAGTTCGGTCTCCAGCGGGATCGCCACCACCCTCTCGCCGTCCAGTGGCGCAACGCAGTCGAGCGACACAGCGACCACGACGCCGTCCGATCCGGAGCGCGGGGTCGACTCCGACCGGCACCCCGCCTGCGGGCCACACAAACCGAACGCGAGGATCAACGCGCCCGCGATGCTCATGACGGGCGGCATCGTCTCGGTTTCGGCCTTGGCTGGCTTGGACGATTCCATGTCCGGCAAGCATAGCCGAGCAACGGCGCTTCGCTTCCCCCGCCCGTCATAGCGTGGACGTGACGACGCCCAGCTCCTGCCTGCCTTCCGCCGACTGTCCGGCAACGATCTCGTGGACCCGCGATGCGACTGCCATCCACCCGCCGCTCCGGTCCGTCGGGTGACGGCCATGTTGGCATGCGTGCTCCCCTGTCAACCCTCCGGGTTCTCCACTGGCGTTTCGACCTCGCTGGCGCGAGGTGACCGGCGTGCGCGCGCATGCCGCCTGCCAGGCACCGACGCACTCCCGCGTCGGCGACAACCTGACAGGAGACCGACATGGACCTTTCCACACTCGTCGCCCAGTGGAGTGGCAAACTCCCCGAGGGCTTCGTACCGCCCGCCATCCTCCGCCGGACCACGGCGCCGGAGTGCTCGCTAAAGCGCTGCCGAAGGCCCGCGGCCGTCAAGAAGGACGGAACCTTCGCCCACGCGTGTCAGCCGTGTCTCGACAGGCGCGCCGCTTCCTGCCGCAGAAGACGGGCGGCACTTGCGGCCGAAGGCGGATGTCGTCGCTGCGCCTATCGCAAAAGGCTCGAAGGCGACTTCCTCTGCCAGCGGTGCCGCGACGACCGCGACGCCGAGCGCGCGCAGAAGCGCCAGGACGCGCTCGACGCGGCGGTGATCGACGAGTTCGCTGCCCAGCCCGACAAGGTCCACAGGGCCAGTGACCTCGACCGGGGAATCTCGCCGTGGAACGCCAGGCGGAGGAAGGAACCGACTGCGGCATACTGGTCGCCCTTGCCGGACCCCGAGCCGCGCGAGGAGCGCGGGTGGGCCAAATCCCTGTGGGACGACGGCTGGCGATACCGCCGCTGCTAGCGTCCCCTGGTCACGGAGGCGCGTCGGCTCCGGTCGGCGCGCCACTGCCTCCAGACGCTCCGTGGAACCGTTTCCGGCGCGTCGTGGCTTGTCAAGGGCGACGGGTACCGTCGGCGCAGCGAACCCTTGGCAGGCCGCGACACGTCGCAACGCTTGGAGGCGGGTTGGCGTCCGTGATCCTCGCCATCATGTTGCCCGCCATGCTGCCGATGTTCCCGCGCGTCGGCGCGCCCCGGACGCCATCCCTGCCGCGCGGCGAGCGCAAATGGCGATGTCGAACGCCTCGTCCGACGAACGCGCCGGAATCTCCCGAGTCCCCCTGAAACGCGGTTATCGGAACGCTAAGCACGCCGGTTTGCGTAGCAGCGCCGTGAGGGTGTACACCATGTCCCGATGCATCCCGAATCGACCCTTGAAGAAGCCTTCGACGCGGCCGCCGAGGCCACGCGTCTGAAAGCCCAGACCCGCGCCCGCCGCCGTCCCCGCTACCGCCGCTCGCGCCTCGACCGCTACAAGGGCGAGCTGCTCGCCCTGCGCGAAGAGGGGTGCACCACGGCCGAACTCCAGCGCTGGCTGCTCGCGCACCGCATCCGTGTCCAGCACGCCACCGTCGCCCGCTGGCTGCGCCGCCACGAGGGCTGACCGGATGCCGAAGTTCCGCTCCATCCCGCCGCCGGAACGGCAGGCGCAGGCCGTCGTGGGACGCCTCGTCAACCTCGGCGCGCTGCGCCGCAACCCGAAGCGTCCCGCTTCCGTGCGCACCGTCGCCAACTACCGCGACTGCCTGCTCCAGATCGCCCGCCGCATCGCCCCGGACGGGCACCAACTCCGGGACCTCACGCCCGAGACCGCCGTCGAGTACCTCCGCAGCCGAACCGCCGACCTCGGGCAGAAGGCCCTCGACATGCACCGCCAGTCGCTGCAGGCGATGCTGGTCCACGTCT
>VXNE01000226.1 GCA_009840715.1 Gammaproteobacteria bacterium | reverse complement strand
CCCACACCCCCTTATTTTATTCCCCCCTCCCGCGGCATCTCCCTCTTTCCTCTTGTCGCGGGGGCGCGGCGTTGTGACGAATCGAGAGGCCACGAGTCGTTGCTGTTGTGGCTCGCGCGCGCGGCGGAGCACCAGCGTTCGGTCCGCGAGGTACCGGTCGAGTTGGTCCATCGTGTCACGGAAGTTCGACTCGTCCGCGCCCGCCAGCTCGTGCCGGTCGAAGAACAACTCCTCGTCCACGACTTCCTCGAGGTCCTCCTCTGTCACGTGCAGCACCGGGTCGAACGGCGGAACGTCCTCGCATGGCTGGCGGATGAGATCGAGCGCGGCTTCCGCGGGGCGCAGCACCTCGGCGTCCTCAAAGACCGCGGTCACTCGCAGCCGGTCCTCGCGCTCGAACCCGTGGTGCGCGATCCGAGTCAGCGCCAGCCGCCCGCGGCGACCCCTGCGTTCGCGCAGCGCCGGCGGGGCGTTGGGGCCGAGGTCGAAGCGCACCCGAAAGTCGGTGCCCGCGGCCCGCGCCTCGGCGACGGCTGCGCCAATCAGCGGGTGGGAGAGATGGAGGGTGTCGATGCCGTTGCCCGTTGCGCCGCCGGCGGCTACCGACACGCCGCCAGCGAGCGTACCCGGCAAGCGCGCGGACGCACCGATATGGACAACCCGCAGTTCGTCACGCTCGTCAGCGCTCCACGGCACCCCGGCCGCGTCCAGGTACGCCGTGAGCATGCGCTCGAGTTCCGCATCGAAGGTGGCGAGTTCCTCCGTCAGGTCCGTCCGGATGCGCCGGAACACGTCACGCACCGAGTTGTCGAGGCCGGTCTCGATGAGGCCGACGGTGCGCTCGCGGACGCGTTCCAGTGCCTGCCGGCGACCTTCCATCGACTCGCCGAGGCGTCGCAACTCCTCCTCTACCTCCGCGACCGAGCGCGCCCGCTCCCAGATGCGGCGCAGTTCGCCCTCGAAGTCCGGGCCCAGTGCCGAAACCAGTTCCTGCGAGGCGTCGGAGCGCGGCGTCTGCAGCACGACGTCCGACATGTCGAGGACATCGCCGAAGAGGTCGAGCTTCGTGCTGAGGATGTCGAACGTGAGCCGCTGCGCCTGGTTGTCGCGGGCGAGGAAGTTGATGACGGTGACGTCGCGCTTCTGCCCGTACCGGTGGCAACGGCCGATCCGCTGCTCGATGCGGTTCGGGTTCCACGGCAGGTCGTAGTTGATGACCGTGTCGCAGAACTGCAGGTTCAGCCCTTTCGCCCCCGCTTCCGACGAGATCATGACCGTGGAGCGCTGACGGAACTCGTCGACAAGCGCGAGGCGCACGGCGACCGATGCGCTTGGCGCCCGGCCGCCGCGGCCGTTGGCGTCGCGCCACGCGTCGAGGGCGGCGCGCGCCCGCGGCGAGTCGTTGTTGCCCCGGAACAGCGTGATGTCCGCGTCGCGCAGTTCCGTCTGTTCGAGCAGGAGCTCGCGCAGGTAGTCCTGGGTCGTCAGGGACTCGGTGAAGATCACGACCTTCCGCCGGTCCGCCGGCCGGTCCATAACCAGGCGCACGGCCTGGACGAGACTCGCCGCCTTGCTGTCTCGCGGTAACGCGCGGGCACGGCGGACGAAGTCCTCGACCCGTGCGAGTTCGGCCCGGACCGCGTCGCCCCCGATCGCCAGCGACGGACCCGGAGCCGGAGGCTTCACCGTTCCGTGCTCGTCGACATCGTCCTCTTCCTCGAGGTCCCGCACGAACTCGGCTGCCGCCGCCTCCTCCTCGGCATCGCCCTCCCCGAGCATGCCGCGCAGCCGGGACGCAACCCGGTCCAGGCTCTCCGCCAGCGCCGGGATCGACGACGCCATGCGCCGGTGAAAGCCGAGCAGTAGTAGCTGGCGCGCGTTGCCCCCAAAGGCATATAGGGTGGGCGACAGCAGGTACTCCGTGACGTCGTCATAGAGTGCGCGCTCGTCCGCGCTCATGCGGTACTCGAACAGTTGCGCCCGCCGTCCGACGAAGGGCCGGTCCAGGAACTCCTGCGCCTGCCGGCGGAGCGTGCGCTGCACCACGGTGCCTAGCCTCTGCCGCAGTTCCTCCGACTGGTGCGCCGCGACGCCTCGGCCATCGTCGGCGCAGAAGACATCCTCGAAGACGGGCTTGTCCCCGAGCAGCGTGCCGCTCGGGTCGACGTACTGCACGAGCCCCCAGAGCTCGCGGAGAGAGTTCTGGATCGGCGTCGCCGTCAGGAGCAGAACAGGGGATGCGCCGATCACCTGGCGGACCCGGTGCGCCATGAGGGCCTGCGAACTTTCTTCGTCGTAGATGCCGTCCCTGCCGTAACGGCGGTGAATCCCGGCAAAGGCTTCGTGCGCCTCGTCGATCAGGCAGAGGTCCCAGGGCGCGGCCGCGAGGCGCGATGCTCCCTTCTCGCCGCCGGCGTACTCGCGACCCACGAGGAAGACGCCCGTTCCTTCGGTGTCGACCGATGGATCTGCCGCCTCGAGCGCCTCGATGTCGAACAGGTCGACCAGCTCGGCCTGCCACTGACCCAGGAGCGGGCGCGGCACGACGATGAGGATGCGCGTCGCGCCCTCCGCCAGCAATTGGGCGATCACGAGGCCCGCCTCGATCGTCTTGCCGAGCCCGACTTCGTCCGCGAGGATGCAGCCGCCCTCCGGAATCCGGCGCAGGGCGAACATCACGGCGTCGATCTGGTGGGGATTCGGGTCCACGCGCCCGCGTCGCTGCGACGACAGTTGGCGGCGACGCTCGCCGGCGCGACGCTGGCGGACGAGATCCTCGGCGTAGTAGCGACGATGAATAGGGTGCATGGGCATGCGCGGTGGCCAAGTCTATCTGGGGCGTCCCTCCCGGCGGAAGGCGGCAGCGGTGGTCAGTGCGAAATCGTCCGCGATTCCCGGCCAGGGCGTGACAGGAGAGGCGAGTCGTTGCCCCCGCGGTGGCAGGACCGGTTGTCCGAGGGCTCCAACGC
>VXNE01000434.1 GCA_009840715.1 Gammaproteobacteria bacterium | reverse complement strand
GCATCGAGCCGGTGAAGAAATCGGGCATGGCGAGGCCGGTGATGCCAAACATGCGAAAACCGTAGTCCCACGCCGAGTCGCGCCTGATGGCGCTGATGAGGCCCGCGGGCACGGCGATGACGAGGGCGATGAGGGTGGAGATGATCGCGAGCTCCACGGTCGCCGGCAGCGCGGTGGAGATCTCCTCAAACACCGGCTTCTTCGACCAGAGCGAAATCCCGCCCTCGAATCTTGCAAGCCCCCAGAGCCAACTGCCGTACTGCGCGACCAGCGGCCGATTGAGCCCGTGCTCTTCCCGAAACTCGGCAAGCTCCTGCGGGTCGATCTCCGTTGGCCCGCCGCGGGACAGATAGACAACACCCGGGTCGCCGGGGGCGATCCGTATCATCGCGAAGATGACGACGGAGATGACGAACAGCGTCGGGATGATGAGGAGCAGCCGGCGGATGACGTATCTGGACATGGCTCAAGTCCAGGCTAGAACAACGTGGGTGCATCCTTGGACACCCCGTTGTCATAGAGGCTCTGCACTTCGCTTTCAGTCAGACCGACCACGTCCCTGAATACGGCGACGCTGTGTTGTCCGTAGAGATGCGCGGGCGCTGATGCCGGGTCCTTGACCCCATCGATCAGCCACGCGAACCGAGGGTAGAGCGTCTCCGTGATTTGCAGCTCCGCCACCTTCGAAAGCGCGCCGCGCGCGGTGAGGTGTGGGTCCTCGTGCAGATCGGACGACGTCCTCACGACGCCGTAGGCCACGTTGCACGCATCGAGCGCAGCGGCGATGTCCGTCAATGCCTGGGCGCTCGTCCAAGCCTCGATAGCACCGTCGAGTTCGGCGTGCCGTGCCCGGCGCTCCTCCGCGCCTGCGTCGGCCGGCAAGGGAAGCGTCTCCTCACCCACGGCTTTGGCCAAGGCCCGCCACGCCATGTCCGACGTCACGGAGAGCGCCACGGCGCGGCCGTCGCCCGTGGGATAGACGCCGGAGGGGGCGCCCTCCGGTTCCCGGTTGCCTTGGCGCTCTTCGACCTGTCCTCCCGCAGCCGTCGCGATCAGAGCCTCGCCCAGGAAATGCGCGACGCTCTCCACCATGGAAAGGTCGATCCTCTGCCCTGCGCCGGTGCGGTCGCGGTGCTCAGTGGCTACCACGATCGCGTAGGCGGCCATCAGGCCGGCGATGATATCGGGGTTGAAATTACCCGGACGCAGCGGTCCTCCGTCCGGATACCCCGTGAGCCACGCCATGCCGGTCGCGGAGTCTATCGAGGGACCGCTGGCGATCCAGTTCGCCCAGGGGCCCGTGGCCCCGTAGCCGGAGATGCTCACGCTGATGATCGAGGGGTTAACGGAGCGGAGGCGGTCGTAGTCAAGCCCCAGGTTGGGCATCACCCGGGCGCTGAAGTTGTCGATGACCACGTCGGATACGGCCGCCAACCGTCGGAAGATATCGGCGCCCTCAGGGTGGCTGAGGTCGAGCGCGATGCCCGTCTTGCCCCGATTGAGCTCGTTGAACCAGAGCACGCGGTTCCACGGTTCGTCCGGCGCGCCGGGCAGTGGGCCGGGGATGGGGCCGTACATCTGCTGGCGGTGATCCGACAGATAAGGTCGCTCGATCTTGATGACCTCCGCCCCGAGCGACACTAGGGCCTGCGTCGCCAGGGGGCCCGCCACGTACTCGGTGACGTCCAGCACCCGCACGCCTTCGAGAGGCAGCTTGCCGCCGCGGACGGCAGGCTCCTCCGCACGGTCCTCGGCCTGGAGGCTTCCGAGGCCGGTGGTGGTCTGCTCACCAAGCGCGGGCGGCCCTTTCGTCATCCAGGCGCTCTGGGACATGCGGACGGGCGCGCCGGGAACCCGGACGCTCGTCCCGTTGCCCGGCATCGACACGAAGAACTCCCGCTCCGCCAGATGTCGGTTATCGAGCACCTCCTCAGGAGACAGGACGGGCGCGATCCCCACCCTGAGTTCCTGCCCGAGGTCTGACGCCTCGGCGCGCGTGACGGTCGTCGTCCATCGCTCGCACAGGGCGTCCAGCTCGTCTCCCCGGGCCGCGGCCGTATCCCACAACTCCTGCGACCCTACCGAAGGTTCGCCGAGCAGTATCGCGACCGATTCCTGGTTGTGGCCGGTGTTCATGAATATGAGGCCGTCGCTGCACCGCAGGAGGTTGCCCGGATAGCGGGCTCTGGCGATGGAGTGCGCCACGCGCGACCGCGCGCGGACGTAGGGCTCGCCGGTGTGTTGGAACCACGCCGCAGCGCCGCCCAAGCAAAAGAGCAGGCTCTCTTGGACTGAGACGTCGATCACGCAGCCCTGACCCGTGCGCCGCGCCATGTGCCGCGCGCTCAACGACGCCAATGCGGCGTGCAGCCCCGCCAGACGGTAGGCCTGATAACCATAGGGCTTGACGGGCGGCCGGTCGGGGTCCCCGCACAGATCGAGGTAGCCGCTCTCCGCCAGGATGGTGAGCTCCGTCGCCGCGCGGTCCCGGTTGGGGCCGGTGCTTCCATAGGGCTCAATCACGGCCACGACGGCTCGGGGGTACCGGCGCCGCAGGTCTTCCCAGTCGATCCCTGCTCGCGTCCTGGCCTTGCGGCCCAGACCGTCGATGACGATGTCGGCTGCTTGGAGAAGGTTGCCGAACCGCCCCTCGTCTCCCTCCCCCATCAAGTCGAGGACGACGCTCTCCTTCCCCGACGCGAGGTGGGCGAAGAGCGCACTCCACCGGCCATCCCCGGTTGAAACCAGCGGCGCGGCAGACCGCAGGGGGTCGCCGCCGGGAGGCTCGACCTTTATGACACGAGCGCCGTAGCCGCCAAGAAGCCGCGTCGCGAAGGAGGAGGCAACGCTACCCGCGCCAAGCTCCAGAACGGTGGTGCCGGCGAGGGCTACGTCCGGGGCGCCGGCCAAGCCCGAAGCCGAGACCGCTTGCGTCCCCCGGTCCGATGGCATAGGGCCTCCACGGCGGTCGAGCCGTCGGG
>VXNE01000143.1 GCA_009840715.1 Gammaproteobacteria bacterium | reverse complement strand
CGGTCCTTCCAGTTCTCCGCGTGAATCGCGATTACCGTCTCAAGGGCTTTCGCGAAGGTCGGCACGGTGGTGGATGCCTGGCGCGGATCGCGCCCTTCCTCGATGGCGCGGGCGTTCTCGAGCGCCCGCTCGCGGGCTTTGGCCAGGGTGACGACTGGATAGCGGCCGAGGCCGATGGTGGTGCGCCTGCCGCCGATGCGCACGCTCTGGCCCCACGACTTGCAGAAGCCGCGGCGGGACGAGTGCTGCACGAGCAGGGTCAGGCCGAGACCGCCGCGGCCGTCGCCATAGCGTCCGGGGACGTTGACAGTTCTGACGAAGGTGGCGGTCAGCATGGTGGGTCGTTTCTTCACGTTTCGGTACTCCTGTCACGACGCAATTTTGCGTCGATGCAGTGTGCCGAAGTGAGACGCGGATCGTCAAAAACTTTATGCTTATCATAAAGTTAAAGGAACCTTGGGGCACGTCCTGAAACGGTCGAAAACCCAGGGTTCGGATTCCCCGCGTCCGCGAGAGTCGCGGGCATCTGCCTCAGGGAGACGAACTTCGTCGGTGGTCGCCTGCCTCCCGGCCAGCGTCGGCAGATCAGCAGGCATTCGTGGATGCTGGTGTTCTCCGAAAAGTTGATCCGCCTCGGGTCGTGCGTGGTCACGATCCGCTCGATGTGGAAACGCTCCGCGAGGAACCGCCGTTCCTTGAGGCCCGACGCGCCGATGCACGCCGTCGCCGGAATCACTTTCGCCAGAACGCCGCGATCCCGCGCGAGAAGCTGGTCCGCCAGCGGCGTGAAGAACGTTCGAATGCTGTTCGTCGTGATGACCGCGCCCGCCGCCGCGTCGGACCGCTGGAGCCGGTCGCGGATGCCGATCTCGTTCTCCTGCATGCCCCTGACGGCTTCGGCGCTGAACTTCCGGCCGCGCTTACGGTTGTCCGTGAACGGCGCGTTCATGATCACCGCGTCAAGGTCGCGTAGCGGGAAGTGGATCTCCTCGCTCTCGTTGACCTGTTCGGCGTCGAAGTCGTCAAACGTGCGCCTCGGGGGCGCGACCTCGAACAGGTCCAGGTCCTCCGCGTTGGCGTTCAGAATCTCCAGTGAACCCGCCTTGAAGGCACCGTCCGCCTGCGGCCCGTGCGGCATCGTCAGCAGGTTCATGCGCGCGTAGTCCACGGTCGGCGCACCCAGCGTCAGATTGCAGGCGGCGAGCTGCACCGCGTGCTGGTTGATGTCCAGGCCGCAAAGCACATCCTCCACAAGACGCCGGTGCAGGTGGTTCGGATCCTGCGCCGGAGCATCCGCGGCCTCCGCGATCCGGGCCGTGACTGTCCGCAGGGCCGCCATCAGGAGCGTGCCCGTGCCGCACGCCGGATCGATGATCCGCAGCCTCGCGACGGACTCCGCATCCGACCAGTCGATGAAAGCCGCACCAAGCGCCAGCCGCGCGAGCATGATGGCCGAGAGGTTGTTCGTGTAGAACGCGCCGTCGCTCTTCGCCGATCCCAGTATCCGGTGGTACAGCGGTCCCGCGTGGTCGTAGCCGAGTTCGCTCAGCGAGTCCGCCACCCGGTTTGCGCACGCCGCCAGCGTGCGGACCGCGTCGTTGACCGCACGGCCGTCCGGCAATGCGGCAAGCACCTGCAGCGCCGGGCGGAACACCGGCGCGTAGTCCTTCTCCAGGATGGCCTCCCAGGCGATGCCGAGAACCTCGCGAGGGTTGCTCGCGCCGGCAACCTTGTCCAGGCGCAGGATCGTCCTCATCTCCGGCTCGTCCCGCAGGCGCCGCTGAAGCAGGCAGGCGTTGCACAGCATCAGCGCCGCGACCGTGCAGACCCCCTTGGCGCCGCCGTCGTCCTCGGGAACGAGGCCGAGCGCTTCCGCAAGCGGTCCTTCCAGCGCTTCGTCCTGCAGAACCGTACTGGCCCGCCTCACCGCGTCCGCGATCTCGTCGGCCACCAGCTGGCCGGGCCTGCCGAGCCCGGACGCGGCGGCAACATGAGCATAGATGCCCTGTTCCGCCTCCTCGATGTCGAGTTGGGTCTGGATACCACCGTCCCCGTCGCGGACCTCCGCATCGCCCCGCTCGTCGCCGGGTGCCCTTCCTCTCTGCTCGTAGACGCGCACGAAGGTGGCGGGCGATTCCGCAAGGCGCGCGTCGTGGGACTGGAGCGCCCTCAACACCCTGCCGACGGTCCGGTAGCCTTCCGTCCCACGCTCCAGCGCGCCCGCCACGTCGCTCCCGGGTTCGACCCCGTCGGGCACTACGATGTAGCCGCACCGCTTGCCCTCGGCCTTGCGCATCACTCGTCCCACGGCCTGCACCACATCGACCTGGCTGTCGCGCGGGTCGAGGAAGGCGACGGCGTCGAGCGACGGCACGTCCACGCCCTCCGTGAACAGCTTGACGTTGCAGACGATCCGGCATTCGCCGTCCCGGTCCGCCTGCGCGAGAGCGCGGAGTTCCTGGTTGCGCTGGAGTGCGCTGGCGGAGGCGTCCAGATGCTGCGCGACGACCTTCATCGCCCGGCCCGAGTCCATCCGCCGCGTCGTCGCCCGCAACAGTTCGCTGTCCTTCAGTGCCTCCGCGTACCACTTCGAACGCGCGATGCTGTTCGAGAAAGCCATCGTTCGCGGCAGCTTGCCCGGCTGCTCCAGCGCATTGCCTTCGGTGACTCCATTCACCGCGAGCGACACCCCGAAAACACGGGTCTGGTCGTTCGACGTCAACGCCTGTCGGCGGCCCGCCGGGGCCTCGATGCTCTCCAGGCTCCGACGTACTCCGCGCGGCACGTCGCTGACGCCGAGAACGATCACCCGGTAGTCGGACAGCATCCTGTGGTCCACGGCCTTCTTGAACGCCAGCCGGTGCAGTTCCGGGCCGTAGACCGCCTGGTCCTCCATGTCGACCACGTCGATGCCGCGTTCCGCGAGCCTGCGCTTCGAACTCTCGGTGTAGATCCGCGGCGTGGCGGTCATGTAAAGGCGCTTTCGCACG
>VXNE01000430.1 GCA_009840715.1 Gammaproteobacteria bacterium | reverse complement strand
CTCGCCCACCCGCCCGACGCCGGCGAGCGCACGCGCATCTTCATCCAGATCACGGAGACGCACCGCGTCCGCGACCTCGCGGGACTCGTCGCGAGGCTGACCGGGGCGACCATCGACCACGTCCCCAACCCGCGCAACGAGGCCGCGGAGAACGAACTCGAGGTCTGCAACGACCAGTTGCTCGCCCTCGGGCTCCAGCCAACGACCCTCGAGGACGGCCTGCTCGAAGAACTCGTCGACGTGGCGCGCCGCTACGCCCATCGCATCGACGCCTCGCGCATTCCGTGCACCTCCGCCTGGACCCGCGAACGGGCCGCGGAGCTGGACCGGGCCAACGGAGGCGGCACGCCGTAGCGTGTTCGCCTACGCGACCCTCGTCACCAACGCGGATTACGCCCTCGGCGCGACGGCCCTCGCGCGGTCCCTGAAGCGCGTCTCCTCGGCCTGGCCGCTGGTCGTGCTTGCACCGCCCGGCACGCCCTGCCTCGACAGCCTCGAGGCCGAAGGCTGCCTGGTCCGCGAGGCCGCGCAGCCCGAACTGTCCGACGCGTTCCGCCGCCGGCACACCCGGGAGGCGCAGCATGCCCGCTCCCCGTTCGACAAGGGCACGAAGCCGGCCTTCCACGATCCCCTCGACAATTTCGCGAAGCTGCGCCTGTGGGAGATGGAGGAATACGAGCGCGTCGTCTTCATCGACGCCGACGCGATCGCCGTGCGCAACGTCGACCGGCTGTTCGCCTATCCCGCCCTGTCCGCGGCGCCCAACCTCTACGAGTCCTTGAAAGACATGCACCGCATGAACTCCGGCGTGTTCGTCGCCCGGCCGGACCGGCGCACGTACGCCGACATGATCGAGCGGCTCGACAGCCCGGAGGCGTTCTGGCGGCGCACGGACCAGACGTTCCTCGAGGCGTACTTCCCAGACTGGCACGGCCTGCCGTACGTCTACAACGTCCTCCAGTACGTCTACTTCAACCTGCCGGAGCTCTGGGACTGGCGCCGGGTCAAGGTCGTGCACTACCAGTACGAGAAGCCGTGGCAGGCCGACCACCCGAAGCGGGAACTGCTCGCGCCGCTCATCGACCTCTGGCACCGGGTGCACGAGGGTCGCGCCCTGCCGGACCGGATCGACCCGCCGAGCGCATGCGCGTCGCGGTAACCGGCGCGACGGGGATCGTCGGGCAGTTCGTCGTCGCCCGGTTGCTGCGGGAAGGATGCCGGGTCGCTGCCCTCGCCCGCGCCGGGACGGACCGGAGCGTGTGTCCCGGAGACGTCGAGTGGATCGGCGGCGACCTTGGCGACCAGGCGGCGCGCGTCGCCCTCGTGCGCGGCGCCGACGCGCTAGTCCACTGCGCCTTCCAGCACGTCCCGGGACGCTATCGGGGGGGAGAAGGAGAGGACGTGTCGGGGTTCTGGCGCGTCAATCTCGGCGGTACGATCGATGTCCTGGAAGCGGCGGCGCGGGCTCGGGTCGAGCGTGCCGTCCTGATGTCCAGCCGCGCCGTGTTCGGCGCCCGCGTGCAGAGCGCGATCGGTGACGCCCATCCTACGTCGCCAACGACGCACTACGGCGCACTGAAAGCGGCCACCGAAGCCCTCGCAACCGTCCAGGAAGGCGTTGCCGTACTGCGGCCGACCGGCGTCTACGGCATCGTCCGCCCGCTTGGCCGCACGAAATGGCTGGATCTCGCCGAGGCGGTCCTCGCCGGCCAGCCGGTCCAACGGGTCCGGGCGGGTACCGAGGTCCACGGAGACGACGTCGCCGACGCGGTCTGGCGGCTGCTCACCGCCCCTTCGACCGGGGTCGCCGGGCGCGTCTTCAACTGTTCGGACATTGCGGTCGACACGCGCGCGGTCGTGCGCCGCATGCGGGCGGCTCTCGGCCAACCCGGGCCCTTGCCGGCGACCGCTCCGCCGGCGAGCAACGTGCTCCGATGCGACGGATTGCGCGGCCTCGGCTGGCGGCCCGGTGGCGACGCACGGCTGCAGACGGAGATCGCGGCCCTGTGCGCGCTGGTTCGGGAACGCGCCGGCGGCTCGGCCTAGCGACGGTCGATGATCGTGTGCTCTTTCCCGAAGAAGATCGTCGAGCGCTCCATGTCGATGAAATGGTGCTCGTCCTCGACGAAGGCGGCCCCGGCCCGCCTCGCTTCCTCCGTGCCCGGCGCCCTGCCGCGGTCGAACCACGCCTCCGCGTGGCCCAGGTAGGGCTCCACGGCGGCACCGCGTGCCTCCCGGACGCGTGCGTTCAACGGCGTGTCGGCACGGTGCACCTGGCGGTAGCACAGCGTGCCCGCGGCCTCGGCGTATGACCGCACGAGCGGGCCGTGGTGCGTGAGCCAGTAGTGCCGAGCCTCCGCCTCGGTGAGCGAGGCCTTCTGCCGCAACGGGTAGGACACCCGCACCACGTTGTTCTTGACCCGGGCCACGACGTTCTCCGGAGACGGGTTCACCTGCGGATACTCGTACGCGAACCAGATCGGTGAAGCGGGCAGGTCGATGAACTCCGACTCGTCCGCCAGCAACGCCGTCACCGCCGCCTGTGCGCGTTCGCTCGCGACGGCCGTCTCGAGGTCCGCCTCGGCCGCCCACCAGGTCTCGGCGACGCCGTCGTAGTGGGGCTCCATGTTGCCGCCCCGGGCGCGCTGTGCCCCCGCGTTCGCGTCGCCCTCCAGGGTGTGCGTCTGCACGTGCCGGAGGATGCCGAGGTCTTCGGCGAAGCTCGCGAGCAGCGGTCCGTGCCGGCGCAGCCAGTAGTCGTGGAAGTCCGCGAGCGACAGCCCGGGTTTCCTGCGCAGGACATGCACCAGTCGGATCATCGCCGTCTTCCGTCCCCTTTGGGGATGCCAGTGTATCCGTCCGGCGGCGCCGGCGCGGGCTCCGCGCGGAAAACCCCACCGGGACGCAGTCGCCTCGGCCTACTCGTGCCCTTTGCTGCCGACCAAGTGCCCCCGAAAGAAACGCACCGTCTCCTCCCGCGACCTCGCCTGGTC
>VXNE01000489.1 GCA_009840715.1 Gammaproteobacteria bacterium | reverse complement strand
TCTTAGCGGGTTCGATCGTGTGCTGCTGCTGATGTGTATATTAGAACGCTGTAGCGGTCCCAATGCTCGAAGACGTTGATGCCGTAGTTCCCGCAGATCTCGTCGCCGCAGGCGGCGAAGGGAATGCTCTGGCGCTTGAACCAGACATAGGCGGCGCGCAGCGACCGGTTCGACAGCAGCCGCGACTCCATCCCGCAGACATTGCACTTGTAGCGGCTGCCGGCCTCTCCGGCGGAGGCGCCGCGGATGGTGTAGCGGTCCGCATAGGCGCCCTCGTCCGGCGCCGGCCCGAAATTGGGACACATCGGGTTGCGGCAGAAATTGGCGTTGAACGCGAACCCCGGCTCCACCTGCGGGAACGGGACCGGTTCGAACGCTCTGAGGTTGACGCCGCGCATGCGCGTGGCCGTCGCCACGGCCGGCATGGTCAGGTCCTCGGGCGCCCTGGCGCCATACCGGGCCCGCGCCGCCGCCATTCAACGATCCCCCCAAAGGCGGACAACCGGGCCTGCCGCCATCGCCGTTCTCCCCCTTCGGTCCGCGCGCCTGCCGGCGAGCGGCGCACTTCAGTCGACCATGTCCCCCGAAGCCCGGTCATCCCTGCCAATCCCGGACAGTGCCGCCCGCAGCGCCCCCGGTGTCGCGAACCCGGCAAACGGCAGAGCATTCCCGCCGCCGGTCATCGCGCCCGGTCGGGAACGCCGCATGCGCCCTCTCTCACCACCGGATCAGGCTTCGGAGCATCACCCCGTGCTCGGCCGGCTCGTTGCCGTTCGCGGCCTCTCGTCGGGTCGCGTCGAGATTGACCTCGAAGCCGGGATCGCCGCGGACCGCCGAGGTCAGGCGCCAGCCCATGCGATACTCGCGCGCCGTATCCGACAGCCCGAACCCCACATGAGGCGTGCCCGTGAAGCGGTCGCCGAACAGCGCCATGCCGTAGCCCATTTCCGCGTCGAGCCGGCTCGACATGGGAGCGTCGCCGCCTGCCCCGGACCCCGATCCGGAGTTCGCGGCCAGCGCGTTGGCGTCCTGCACAGCCCAGAGGCGCTCCGAACCGCCCGGGTCCACGCCGTACGACGGCATGAGCGAGGCCGACAGGCCCCGTCCCGCGCCGCCCGGCACCAGCCGGAGCTGCCCCGACACGCCCCATTCGGAGTAGCGGTCCTCGGCGTGCGCCGCGAGACCGTGCACCCGGAGCGCCATGTCGAGCCCCCGCGACGGGTCCGCGTAGCCGAGACCGGCCCCGTACTCCACGCCCGTCCCGGTCTCCGCGTCGCCGCCGTCCTGGCGCAGACCGAGCTCGAGCGAGGGCCTCAGCGTCGCGCCGCCCGCCAGCGCGAACGTGCGCGAGCCGTCGAGCATCGCCCGCACCCGGCTCGACTCGCCCCGTGCGCCCGCGAGGCTGCCGAACTCGGACGTCGTGACCCGGTCGGACTCCGTCCGCACCCAGAACGCGTCCGCCTTCAATGCCAGCGCGAAGCCGCCCGGCTCCTCGGGTGCCACGAGCTCGCCCCGCACCCCCGTCGCCGCCAGCGTCATCGCGAGATCCGTACCGTAGCTCTGCGGCACGGGGCCGTCGATGTCGAGCGACAAGCGCCCGGTGCCCGTCCCCGCCATGGCCCACGCCGACAACCGGTCGGTGAGCGCGAGGCGCGCATAGGGCAGCACCGTCGTCGCCGTGCTCCCCATCGCGTAGCGCCAGCCCGCATCGCGCGCCGTGCCGTCGCCGACGCTGTGCATCATCGCAAACCCGGTCAGCAGCCGGCCGCGCTCGTAGTCGAAGCCCATCGACCCGGTCGCCGTCTCGCCGGTCAGGCCGAGACCCGGCACAGCGGCCGAGAACTGCGACACCGACGCGCCCTGGCCCCAGCTCGTGAACTGCGTTCCCGCACCGGCCGGAAGCACCGCCCGGAACGACATTCCCATCAGCAGGTCACGCGCCGTCACCCGCCGTGCGCCCGCGACGGTGCCGGTCTCGTTCCAGCCGTGGGTCAGGCCGTGGCGCGCGAACGGGCCTGCCCCGGACCACGATCCGGGGTCGTCGTTCGCCGCCGGCGCATTCGGTGCGCCGAACGCCTGCGCGAACCCCGTCAGCACGCCCGCCAGCGCCTGGGCGCCTGCCCCATCGCCGGAGCCGTCCGGCGACAGGTTCACGCGCTGGCCCAGCATCGTCAGGTGCGAGCCCGCGTCGCGCGGCGTCTCGAACCGCGCCGTCAACGCCGCCACCGCATCCGAGGCCACCGTGCGCCCGAAGCGCGCGAGCCACATCGCCTGCAGCGGGTCGGAGTTGCGGATCAGGCCCTGCGTCTCGCGGTGTTCGGCCGCCAGACGCCCGCCTTGCGGGTTCGAGAAGCGCAGCAGGAAATACTCCGTCCCCTCGTCGATCGAGTCGTCGAGGATCGGCACCCTCACGCGCTTGGACCGCTCGCCCGCCGCGAAGGAGAGCGTGCCCGAGGTGGCGGTGTAGTCCGCGCCCACCCGCGCCGGCGCCGTCCCGGCCCACGACCCCGCGCCGTCCGCGGTCGCGTAGTCCACCGTCACCGTCCCCGAGGCCGCGCGGTCTAGCCGCACCGTGAACACCGCCGCCGCGTCCGTCCCCTCACGGGCGATGGTCCGCCCGGTCACGATCCCCGGCAGGGCCTCGTCGTTGTCCGTCACCGCCACCGTGGCCGTGTCCTGCGAGGACGACACCGTGTAGCCGCTGCCGCTCGCGAGCGCCGCCGTCACCGAGCCGTCCGCCTCGTCCGTACCGTCATCCACCGTCGCTACCGCGAAGGTCGCCGAGGACTGGCCTGCCGGGATCGTCACCGTGCGCGCGCCGAGTGCGGAAGCCGCCGCGAACGCGCTGTTCTGCGAGACCTCCACCGACACCGCGAGGTCCGCCGAAGGCGCCGGCGACGCCGTCAGCGTGAAGCCCGCCCGAGCGCCATCCGTCACCGCACCGCCCGCCGCGATGCTCACCGCCCCGACGGGGGACTGCACCGGCGCCGGGG
>VXNE01000326.1 GCA_009840715.1 Gammaproteobacteria bacterium | reverse complement strand
CTCTTCCTGCTGATCGAGGCCACGCGCCAGTTGCGCGGCGAGTCCTGCTCCCAGGTCCCGGGCGCGCGCCTCGCGGTCGCGCACGGTAACGGCGGCATGCTCGGCAGCCGCCACACCGGCGGCACGATCATCCTCGCGGGAGAGAGCCCTCAGCCGGGGAGCGCGAGGGGCTTGCCCCTCGAAGGAGACAGCCCATGAGCGAACCGACACGACCGCTGCCGCGCCTGGACGAACCGGACACCGCGGACTTCTGGGCCGGCACCCGCAAGCGGGAGCTCCGCTACCAGCGCTGCGAAGACACCGGCACCGTGATCTGGCACCCCCGCGCGCACTCCCCGGGTAGCCTCGACGGACGCCTGTCCACGCACGTCGCCTCGGGCCGCGGCACGGTCTACTCGTACAGCATCGTGCGCCATCTCTATCACCCTTCTTTCCGGGCGGGCGGCCCCTCCGTGGGCGCGTGGGGGGCCCTGGATTAAGTCCCAGGGCGGCGGTCCACCGGGGTCGGCGTCGACGCCGACGCGGTGACCTGCGGCATGCCGGTGGAGGTGGAGTGGGAGGAGCACGAGTCGTGCTCGATCCCGCTGTTCAGGCCGCGCTGACGGCTCCCTTCGGGCTCGACCCGGGGACGCTCGGGCCAATGTCTCACAGCAATCGCCTAGCCGTCCTACAGACTCCGCGTCACACGTCACGATAATCCGCCGATGTGGCCCCCACGTGCATCCCGTTGCATGGATGCCTCGGGGCCCGGAAACGGCTAATCTGACGAAAGGACACGGAACCCATGGCACAGCCGGTGATCGACACACTGCAGGTGGCGGATGCGCTACAGCGGTCGGGAATGGAGCGCGAACAGGCCGAGGGGGTCGCCCGTACTCTCGGGACGCAACTGGGCGAGCATGTTGCCGTGGGCAAGGATCTGGACATCGGTTTCAACCGTATCAGCGCCCATGTCGACGAGCGATTCGCACAGCATCGCGCCCATGTCGACGAGCGATTCGCACAGCATCGCGCCCATGTCGACGAGCGGTTCGCACAGGAGCGCGCCCATGTCGACGAGCGGTTCGCCCGTATCGACCAGCGATTCGCGAAGGTGGACGAGCAGTTCGTACGGATCGACGGGCGCTTCCAGGCGCTCGACGAGCGGTTCAAGGCACTGGATGGCAAGCTGAACCTGCTGCTGGTTGGCGCCGGGTTGGCGCTCGCGTACCTGGCCGTGATCGCGACCCTCGACCGGTTCGTGTAGGGGCGGCCCTCGTGGCCGCCCGTGCCGGAATCATGCAAGCCCAGTCAACGGGACGGGACAAGCCCTCCGGCAGCGTGCGTCAACTCGAGACGGGACGGGACGAGCCCTCCGGCAGCGTGCGTGAACTCGAGACGGGACGGGACAAGCCCGTCCCCTACAGCTTCACCGCCTCGAACTCCTCCGCCCTGAGCGCCTCGACCAGCTCGCCCTCCGTCTCGACGCGCCCCGGGAACCGCGTCGCGCAGCGCCCGATGTGGCTGACGATGTGGGCGTCGCTGCCGCCGATGCCGAGGTAACCCTGGTCGGCGGCCATCCGCTGGGCGATGCCGTCCTCGTCGCCGCGGCTGCCGCCGTTCATGACCTCGACGATGCGCACGCCCGGCGGGACGCCGAGGTCCGCGATGTGGGCGTTCATGCCGACCCGGCGCCGTCCCGGATGGCAGGGCACCGCGACGGCGTCGTGTGCGTCGCACGCGGCGATGACGTCGGCCAGGGGCAGCGCGATGGAAGCGAAATCAAAGGCTTCCGTCAGGGCTGGCGTGACGCCGAACACCAGCACGTGGCCGTACTCCGTCTCTACCTCGCTGCCTTTCAGGATCACCTGCTCGAAGTCCCGGGCGAGCCCGGAGTAGTCGGACTCGAAGTCAAACTGCCGGTGTTCGGTGAGGACGAACCCGTCGATGCCGATGTCGCGGGAGCGTATCCACTGGCAGTAGTTGCGCACCTTGGCGCGGCCGTCGTCGGACTTGATCGAGTGGGCATGGAGGTCGAGGATCACGAGGCTTTCCTCGTCCCGCCTTGCCGCGTCGCGGCGACTCGTGCCCACTCGGTGTCCAGTTGCGCGATCATCTCTGCCTCCGTGCCCGAGTTCCGGACGACCACGTCCGCTTCGGCGATGCGCGCTTCGTTCGAGAGCTGCGCGTCGATACGGCTCTGCACCGCCGCCGCGTCCACGCCGTCGCGCGTCATCGCGCGCTCGATGGCGGTGGCCGGGTCGACCACGACCACCCAGGTCTCGTCGAGCCCGTGCTGCCAGCCCGCCTCGAGCAGCACGGCCGCCTCTAGCACCACGATGGCGTCCGCGTCAGCAGCCTGGGCGGACGTGATGTCCTCCTGCGCGAGGCGCCGGATCTCGGGCCAGACGATGTCGGTCAGTCGCTTCAGTTGCGCGGGGTCGCCGAACACCTTGCCGCCCAGGGCCCTGCGGTCGATCGTGCCATCGGCCGCGCGCACGTCGGGGCCGAAGGTCTCGATGACGGCCCGGTGCGCCCCGGTGCCCGGCTCGTAGGCGCGATGGCCGAGGCGGTCGGCGTCGATGACGTGAGCGCCGAGGGACGCGAGGTGGCGCGCCGCGGTGGACTTGCCGGACGCGATGCCGCCGGTGAGGCCGATGATCAAGAAGGGCTCCCTCGGGCAAAGCGCAGCATCTTAGCGGGTACAATGCGGGAGTGGAACGGCGGAAGCCGGCGGACCGGCCCGAGATCGTCTTCGTGCACCCGGACGGCCGCCGGGAAACGCACACCGTCGCGCCGGGCGAGACCGTGATGGACTGCGCGCTGGACAACGGTGTGGCCGGGATCGTGGCCCAGTGCGGTGGCGGCTGTACGTGCTCCACCTGCCATTGTTACGTCGACGAGCCCTGGCTCGCGCTGCTCCCGGAGATGATCGACGACGAACGGGCGTTGCTCGAGTACGTCTGGGAGTGGCGCCGCCCGCGCCCCCGCGCGGTCGGGGGAGGGGGGGGGCG
>VXNE01000307.1 GCA_009840715.1 Gammaproteobacteria bacterium | reverse complement strand
CCGGCCGCCACCACCGCCTTCGAGACGACGTGCACGAACCCCCACCAGATCGGGATGCGCCCGGTCTCGCCGGACAGGGTCGCGAGCGGGGCGTCGTAGGCGGAGCCGGTCGAGGTGCCGTTGACCTCCGCCGGTTCGAGCCCGCGGTCGATGCGCTCGCCGGTCGCGCAGTCGAGCTGCGGGCGCACGTAGCTCATCTCGGCGAGCCGCACCTCGGTGAACGGCACCGCCGCCAAGAACATGACGACGATGGCGACCACCACGTCCGTCTCGCTCTTCTTCAGCGACTGGATGGCCGCCGAGCCCTCGTCGTCGCCGCCGCGGCGCGACTCCAGCAGGTTCTTCAGCAGAATGACCAGGAACGGCAGGTAGACCAGGCCGGTGTCGTTCAGCACCGCCCACAGGCGGTCGTACACCACCCAGCCGAACAGCACGGTGACGAACTCGAAGTAGCTGGACACGCCCACGGCGCTACCACCCGCCCGCGCGGAAGAGGCGGCGGACCGTGCGGTTGCGCGGGGGAAGGTGCCCGCCCGCGCGGCCCGCCGCCGGAACAACGACCGTCACGCCAGCGCCCACAACGTCCCCGCCACGTTCTGCACCAGCAGCACCTCGACGGCGAGCAGCGCGCCAATCCAGAAGCGGCGGCGCTCCCGCAGGTAGCCCGCACCGGCGGGGGTGATCCCGGGAACCAACGCGACCAGCGCGTCCCACCACACCCAGGCGGCGACGATCGCCGCCGTGCGTACGGCGGCCAGCCAGACGGTCCAGGTCTCCACGTGCGCGTGCGCCGCCACGACCCACCCCGACGGCAGCAGCACGAACGCCGCCAGTACCGCCGCCCCGGAACCGACGACGGCGAGCCAGCCCGCGCGCGTCATTCCGGCGCCCCCTCGCGCAGACCGCCGTCCGGCGACGCCTCGAACACCGGCACACGCTTGCGGATGCCGGCGCGCCGCAGGACGGCCACCGAACTGTTGGAGGCGACGACCGCCTTGACGCGCAGCTCGACTTCCATCTGGCGGATCTCGCGGTCCAGTTCGGCCACCGCGCGCTCGGCCTGCTCGAGCGCCGCGGCGTTGCCGGCCACGTGCGGCTCGCGCATGCCGGCGAGCATCGCCCGGCGCGCCATGGCGGCCTGTTCGAGCACGCGCCCGACGGCCAGCTCGCCGGCCAGGCGGTCGGCCACGTCCGTCGGACGGGGTTCTTCACGGAGCGCCTCGATCAGCCGCCGGGTCACCCGGAACCCGCCGCCACCGCTGAGCCCTTCCAGCACCGCCTCGCCGGGCACCGCCTCCGTCTGCACGAGCGGCCGCAGCAGGTTCTGCAGCTCGCTCCGCTCGCGCCGGTACAGCGACGGCAGACCGAGCCCCGCCTGGCTCGTCACCTTGCGGCAGCCCTCGCAGGTGCGCACCTCGATCTCGCCGACCACCTTGCGCATCCACGCCGCCATCGCGTCGGGGTCGTCCCAGGCCCGGCAGATGTCGGACTCGCCGCACGCGGTCGGACCCACGGCGGACTCGTCTCCGGCGGCGCGACCGAGCAGCAGGTTGTAGCCGGCGGCGGCGACATCGCCCACGGCCTCGATCGGGTCCTGGCCGTCCCCGCCCTTCGCAGCGCCGCCGATCCACGGCACCCCGCCGTCGGCGCCCGCGGCGTCGGCCTCCTCGGCGACCTCCACCACGTCTCGGCCGCCCACATCGATCTGGCGGCGCCAGTAGTCCGCCTTCGCCACCGAGGCGAAACCCTCGTGGGCGAGCCGGTCGCCCATGTCGTCCACGATCTCGTCGCAGCGCAGCTTCGCCACGCGGAACTCCTGGCCGGCTTCCAGCACGCCGTTCTGCAGCAGGTCGTAGAGGCCGGGATTCAGGCGCTGGATGGCCAGCGCCGGCAGCGACGCCACCACGCCCTGGGCCGTCTGCACGACGTTGCCCATCACCTCCTGGAAGGCGCCGGTGACGCCGTTCAGCTGGTTGCGGATGGAGTGCGCGACGTCGAACTCCCCGCACACTAGGTTCGCGTTCCACTCGGCGGAGACGCCGAGCCGCAGGGTCGACGCCCGCGCCGACGGCCCCAGGCTGATCGGCTCGCCGCCGCCCAGGCGGTAGAGCAGTTCCTCATCGGCGCCGGCCGGCAGCGCCGCGGCGCACGCCAGCACGACGATTGCCGCGACCCCGAGCCGTCGGTTCGTGTTCCGTCGCATCAGTTCCCCCAGTGATGAAGCAGCCACTGCCCGCGCCGCCGGCAGCAGCGGTACGGGCGCCAGAGATTCCACGCGTAGGCGCCGCTCGCGGACACGTTCCGCCCGAGCGGATCGACGACGCCCTGCGGCGGCGTTGCCGACCCCGCGAACACCCCGCACGAGCCCGTGCGCGGGGCGAGGAGCTGCCACCTGTGGGTCCCCGCATCGCCCTCGACGACGGCGCCGGGCGGCCATTGGCCGCGCCCACCGCCGCCGGGCAGCGCCCGGTAGACGTGCGGCTGGTTGCGCCGCGTGACGATGTCGGCCACGCGCTGGGCGGCCACCGCGCCGGCCCTGTAGTCCTGCGCCTGCTGCACGAACCCGGTACGCGGGTAGAGCGGACCCCAGAGGGCGCCAAGCGGGCCCGGTTCGCGCACGGCGCGCAGCGCGTGGCGCAGCGTCAGCGGTCCCTGCACGCCCGGCCGGCGCCACATCGGGTCCACCGCGCTCGAGTAGTACGGCACGAGCGGCGTCGGCCCCGGGTCGCACACGGTGGTCGGGAGGTTCAGCGCCTCGATCCACGCGATGCCCGGCGAGCCGACGCCCTGCGCCAGCTTGAAGCGCAGCCCCGTCGTCGCCCGCGTGCCGGCGCCCTTCGCGTAGGTGCCGCCGTCCGCCGTGCCGTCGAGCGCGCGCACTTCTGTCCAGGGACTCAGCCCCGCCGCCGGGTACGCGGTCACGACCGCATCCGGAACGTAGTGCCGGTACTTGACGCTGGTGCGGGTCGAGCAGCCGTCGATGGAACAGCGCAGCCA
>VXNE01000696.1 GCA_009840715.1 Gammaproteobacteria bacterium | reverse complement strand
CTGCCGAAGAAGATGGCGCTCGAACTCTTCAAGCCGTTCATCTTCGGCAAGCTCGAAACGCGGGGGCTCGCGACGACCATCAAGGCCGCCAAGAAGATGGTGGAGCGCGAAACGCCGGAGGTGTGGGACATCCTCGCCGAGGTCATCCGCGAACACCCGGTGCTGCTGAACCGCGCGCCGACGCTCCATCGCCTCGGCATCCAGGCGTTCGAGCCGGTGCTGATCGAGGGCAAGGCGATCCAGTTGCACCCGCTCGTGTGCGCCGCCTACAACGCGGACTTCGACGGCGACCAGATGGCCGTGCACGTGCCGCTGACCCTCGAGGCGCAGCTCGAGTCGCGCGCCCTGATGATGTCGACCAACAACATCCTCTCGCCGGCCAGCGGCGAGCCGATCATTGTCCCGTCCCAGGACGTCGTGCTCGGTCTCTACTACATGACGCGGGAGCGCGTGAACGCGCGGGGCGAGGGCATGGCCTTCGCCAACCTCTCCGAGGTGCACCGCGCCTTCGGCAGCGAGGCGGTGGACCTGCACGCGAAGATCAAGGTCCGCGTCACGGACCTCGACGGTACAGCCACGGTGGACACCACCGTGGGGCGGGCGCTGCTCTACGAGATCGTCCCGCCGGAACTGCCGTACGGCCTCGTCAACCAGCCCATGAACAAGAAGGCGATCTCCAACCTCATCAACGCGTGCTACCGGCGCGTCGGACTGAAGGAGACGGTCGTCTTCGCGGACCAGCTCATGTACACGGGCTTCCACTACTCCACCGCGTCCGGCGCGTCGATCGGCGTCGACGACTTCGTCATCCCGGAGGACAAGGCGACGATCATCGGCGACGCCGAATCGGAGGTGAAGGAGATCGAGTCCCAGTACGCGTCCGGTCTCGTCACCCAGGGCGAGAAGTACAACAAGGTGGTCGACATCTGGTCCCGGGCGAACGAACTCGTCGCGCGGTCGATGATGGAGGGCATCTCGAACGAGTCCATCCTGAACCGCGAGGGCATCCTGCAGGACCAGGAGTCGTTCAACTCCGTCTACATCTACTCGGACTCGGGCGCACGGGGCTCGCCGGCGCAGATCCGGCAGCTCGCCGGCATGCGCGGCCTGATGACCCGCCCCGACGGCAGCATCATCGAGACGCCCATCATCGCGAACTTCCGCGAGGGGCTGACGGTGAACGAGTACTTCATCTCGACGCACGGGGCGCGGAAGGGCCTCGCGGACACGGCCTTGAAGACGGCCACCTCCGGTTACCTGACGCGTCGCCTGGTGGACGTGGCCCAGGACCTGGTGGTCACCGAACCCGACTGCGGTACCGAGGAAGGCCTCCTCATGGGCGCGATGATCGAAGGCGGCGACGTGGTCGAGCCGCTGGCGGCCCGGGTACTCGGGCGCGTGGTGGCGCGGGACGTGCAGGACGCCGCCGGCGTCGAGACGGTCATCCCCGCGGGGACGATGCTGGACGAGACCTGGGTCGAGCGGCTCGACAGTCTGGGGGTCGACGAACTGCACGTGCGCTCGCCGATCACCTGCGGCACCCGTTACGGGGTCTGCGCGAAGTGCTACGGAAGGGACCTCGCGCGCGGCCACGAGGTGAACGTCGGCGAAGCCGTCGGCGTCATGGCGGCCCAGTCCATCGGCGAGCCCGGCACGCAGTTGACCATGCAGACGTTCCACATCGGGGGCGCGGCGTCGCGGGCGACCGCGATCGACAACATCCAGGTCAAGCACGGTGGCGTGGTGCGCCTGCACAACCTGAAGACGGTGGAGCGCACCACCGGGGAACTGGTGGCCGTCTCGCGTTCCGGCGAGATCGCCATCGCCGACGAGCACGGCCGGGAACGAGAGCGCTACAAGCTGCCGTACGGCGCCGTCATCCTGGTGAGCGAGGGCGTGCGCGTGGACGCGGGACGCATGATCGCGCAGTGGGACCCGCACACCCACCCGATCATCACGGAGGTCGCCGGCAAGGTGGTCTTCGAGCAGATGGAAGAGGGCGTCTCGATCCATCGGCAGACGGACGAACTGACGGGGCTCACGAGCATCAGCGTGCTCGACGTGAACGACCGGCCGCCGGCGGGCAAGGAGCTGCGCGCCGAGCTCAAGCTCGTGGACCCGGAGGGCAACGACGTGCACCTGGCCGGAACGGAGATGCCGGCGCGCTACCCGCTCCCGGGCGGCGCGGTGCTCAATCTGGAGGACAACGACGAGATCGGCATCGGCGACGTCATCGCGCGGATTCCCCAGGAAGGCTCGAAGACCCGCGACATCACCGGCGGCATGCCGCGCGTGGCGGACCTCTTCGAGGCCAGGAAGCCGAAGGAGCCGGCAATCCTGGCCGAGGCGACGGGCACCGTCAGCTTCGGCAAGGAGACCAAGGGGAAACGGCGCCTGGTGATCACGCCGGCGGACAGCGATCCCGTGGAAACGCTCATTCCCAAGTGGCGGCAGATCTCCGTCTTCGACGGCGAACACGTCGAGAAGGGCGAGGTGGTCTCCGAAGGGCCGCCGAGCCCGCACGACATCCTGCGCCTGAAGGGGGTCGCGGAACTGGCGAAGTTCATCATCAACGAGATCCAGGAGGTCTACCGCCTGCAGGGCGTCACGATCAACGACAAGCACATCGAGGTGATCGTGCGCCAGATGCTGCGCAAGGCGGAGGTCAGGCAACCCGGCGGATCGCGCTTCATCCGCGGCGAGCAGGTGCAGTACGTGACCGTCGTGGAGGAGAACGAACGACTCGCGGAAGAGGGACAGCCGCCGGTGGAGTTCGAGCGGCTCCTGCTCGGGATCACCAAGGCCTCCCTCGCCACGGAGTCCTTCATCTCGGCGGCGTCGTTCCAGGAGACGACGCGCGTGCTGACCGAAGCGGCGGTCACCGGCAAGCGCGACGTGCTCCACGGGCTGAAGGAGAACGTCGTCGTGGGTCGGCTGATCCCTGCGGGCACCGGACTCAGCTATCACGCGGACCGCAAGCGGCGCCGCGAGGAAGAGG
>VXNE01000462.1 GCA_009840715.1 Gammaproteobacteria bacterium | reverse complement strand
CGTAATACAGGACGTAGAGCCACGGGCCGACCAGTTCGGGGCGGCCGAGGGACAGGGCGAGGCCGGTCGCCATCAGGGTCTCGCCCAGGTAGTTGACGTGGCGGGCCGCGCCCCAGAAGCCGTTGCAGAGCAGCCGGTGTTCCCCGTCCGACACCACGGCGGGCCTCAGACCCAGGAACGCTCGGTCCGGGTCCCGCTTGAAGGCGAACTTCTGCATGTTGGCGCCCCGGGCCACGGTCCATCCGGCAAAGAACACGACCGCCGAGAGTACGAGGAGCCAGGTCGGCGAGCCGGGATTCGGCAGGTCCGCCACCGCCCAGAGCCCGACCGCGTAGAAGTACGGGTACCAGTTCAGGCAACCCCACGCCAGCTTGAAGCCCAGCCGCTCCGCGAAGAGGTCGTAGGTGTACAGGTGGACGCGCTCGAGGAAGAGGTAGTCCAGGACGAACCACGTGAAGAGCGCGACGTACAGGACGACGCCTGGCGAAGGATCGTCGGGGAACGCGACGAAGTGATGCGACGCGAACGAGAGCAGATTCAGTTCGAGCATCGTGGCCCCGTAGGCGTACAGGAACATCTTCACGTCGATGCGGTCGCCGAACAGGCGAGGGTTCGGGCGGCGGCCCAGGTAGAAGTCGGCCATGAGCCCGCCCCCCGTCGCCGGCGCCGTCAGGACGACGCTTGCCGACACCGCGAGGCCGAGCACGCACGCCCCGAGGGCGCCCGGCCACCGGTGGTCCCAGAGCCAGTCCCAGGGCATGAGCCCGCTCCAGCCCGCCGCCAGCCAGGCGCCCACGGCCACGGCCAGCACGAGGGGACCGTTCAGCCGGTACGCGAGCGGCGCGCCCGTGGCCTCGTCGCGCACGTACCCGGCGACGCGCCGGGCCGGCAGCAGCGCGTGCAGCGCCAGCACCGCCGCACAGATCCACCACGGCGCCAGGAAACCCGCCAGGAAGTCGTTCACGGGCGCCTTGGGTCCACGAGATGCCGCGTGTTCGCCGCCATCAGGCGGATCGCCGTGCGGCGGGGAAGTACCCGGCGGATTACCTGGGCCATGAAGCGATTCAGTGCGCCGGGAACCATGCCCGGTCCATGCCCGAGGGCGTCCAGCGTACGGTCGGCAACGACGTCCGGCGGGAGCATCCCGGGCGCGCGGCGATCGGTCGAACGCAGGTATCCCGGCGTCGGCACCGCGCCGGCAGAGCACGCGACGACATCGACGCCGTCGCTCCGCAACTCGTGCCAGAGCCCCTCCGCCAGGATGGCGTTGAAGGCCTTGGTGGCGGCGTACGTCGCGACGCGCGGCGTGCCCTGGAGTCCCGACAGCGAAGACATGAGCACGACACCGCCCCGTCCCCGCGCACACAGCGACGGCAGGAAGGCGCGCAGGAACCGCACGGGGGCCAGGGCGTTCACGCGCACGGAACGCTCGAGGGCGTCCGCCTCCGTGTCCACGAAGCGGCCGACCGGGACCATCGCCGCGTTGTAGACGAGCAGGCCGAGCTCCACGTCGGCGGTCGCCTCGCGGAGCGCATCCGGCCAGTCCGCGTCCCCCAGGTCGAGGGCGACGCAACGCACCTCCACGCCGTGGTCGCCGCGTAACGCATCGGCGAGTTCGTGGAGCAACGGCAACCGCCGGGCGAGGAGCACAAGGTGGACGCCGCGTCGCGCCAGGCAGGCGGCGAAGGACGCTCCGAGGCCCTCCGAAGCGCCCGCGACGACCGCCCAGGGTCCGTAGCGCTCCGCGAAGTCGGTCATCGCGGCGTCAGATCCGGTAGGTCGTCTCCGTCATGATCCGCGAGACCGCGGTCATGGCCTGCTTGACGCCCTCGGGAAACGTGCGGCCGCCGGCCCGCAACGCGTTGACGCCGTGGCGCGCCTCGTCGGCCCGCATCTCCTCGACGATCGCCCGGCTGCGCGCGTCGTCCGCCGGCAGCTCGGCCAGGTGCCGGTCGAGATGGCGCACGACCTGGTCCTCCGTAGCCTCGACGAAACCGAGGCTCACCCGGTCACCCAGCGCCCCGGCCGCGGCGCCGACCAGGAACGACGCCGCGTAGAACAGCGGGTCGAGCACGCTCGGGCGGGCGTCGAGTTCGTCGAGCCGCTGCCGGCACCAGGCAAGGTGGTCCACTTCCTCGGCGGCCGCCTCCTCCAGGGCCTCCCGGACTTCCCCCCGCCGGGCCGTCAGCGCCTGTCCCTCGTAGAGGGCCTGCGCGCAGACCTCTCCGGTGTGGTTGACGCGCATCAGCCCCGCCGCATGCGCGCGCTCGGGATCGGTGAGGTCGCCCTCCGGGACGTCCGGGGCCGGGGTCGCGGGGGTGCCCACACCCGCCAGCGTCCGCAGGCTGCGGTCGAAGACGCCGATGAGGTCGTCGACGTTCAACGGAGCGCTCAGCCCGGCTCCTTGCCCTGCCGGGCTGCGAAACCTTCGAACAGGCCCTCAAGGCGCGCCATGCGCTCCCGCAACCCGCCCATATCCAGCATCAACTTGTACATCATGCCGAACAGCACGGCGTTCAGGGTCAATACGGCAATCAGTTCAGGGCTCATGGACGGTCTCACTCCTCCCAGCCGACGGGCGGCGATCCTCACCGGTTCGTTGCGGCGGGAGCGGGCGCATCGTAGCACGCTCGCCGCCCCCGCCCTGGCTCCCGGAGCGTCCGTCCGGCGTCGCGACCGGCACCGCCGAGAAGCCCAGCCGCGTCAACGACACCAGCGCAAACGCGCGCTGCCCGGCGCGTCCGCCCCGGATCGCGACCGGCAGGTCTGGCTTCAAGAGCCGTGCGGCGGACTCGAGTTCGGCAACCGGCACGCGGTCGAGGTCGAGCACCTGGGCGTTGGCCGGCGGTTGCTCCGGGAGCGGGTACTCCTCGATCAAGCCGCGCACGGCATCGCCCGGTAGCACCAGCAGCACCGCGTCCTCGACGATCGCGTATTCTCGCGGGCGCGCCGCGAAGTCATCGCCGGCGAAGGCGAGTTCCTCCCCGAAGTAGTCCCCAAGCCGG
>VXNE01000623.1 GCA_009840715.1 Gammaproteobacteria bacterium | reverse complement strand
ACCGCGACGTCCGCCCAAGTGCAGCGCGACCTCGCGTTGACGTGGGAAACCTAAGACGAACCGGCGTGTGTGGTCAAACCCGACTCGGGCCCTGAGCGGTGCGTCGATCACATCGGCGTAAAGGCCGCCGTCGCCCGGGTGAAGTAGACCTCCGTCCGGCCCTCGAACCCCGAGTCGGTACCGAACAGCAGCCAGACACGGCCGCTTGGCGGGACCGTGACCGGCTCCGGGAGCGCCTGGTTCGGGAAGGACTTGCGTTCCCACCGGCGCGGCTCCTCGCACGGTCGGGCGTTGGCGACGTCGCCCAGCACCACCGCGTGTTCTCCGCCGTTCGACTGGCTCCCGATGTCGACGTTCATGCGGAGCCAGGAGTTATCATCGAGGACCGGCGCGGGCTCGATCTCCGACACGCCGGCCTTGCCGTAGACGCTCTCGCCCGGCGCGCCGCCGATGCCGAAGCACCCCGCCGGCGTGTCGGTGGCGATCTCCGCGCCAACGCGAACGGCATAGCGTGCGCCCGGGGCGAGACCGCCGACCTGGCCCTTGAAGAACATGAAGAGGTCGTCGCTGTGGTTGTCGCCACCGATGGACAGCGCGGACCGTGACTCGAACGGGACCGGAAGCGCGCGGTAGCCGGACACCAGCTCGTACTCGTCCCGGTCCGCGGGCGGATAGTCGGCGAAGTCGGCGACGAACTCCTGTGGGCCGCGGTGAAAGTCGAGGGTGGACGTCATGGGACCCGCCGACGCGATCGAGAGGTTGGTCAGGGGACCCTCGGGACTGGAGAGCAGCTTGAGGACGGTGATCGGCCGGTCGGATCGGGCGACGAGCCGCCAACCGCCCTCGCTGCCGAGCGCGCGCCCGAAGCCGGCTTCGAGTTCGCCCGCGGCGACCGTTCGGGACGCACCGGGCGGCACGGAGACCGTCACGTCCGACGACGACGCGACGCCCTCGTCATCCATACCCGCGATCGTTACCCGTGCCGCCCTTTCGTCTCCGTTGACGAGCCGCAGGAGACTCGTCCGCTCCGGGCTGCTCTCCGGATGGAAGTTGCCGACCCGGTGGGCGCCGTCCTCAAGCGCGACCGTGTCGTGCACCGACGTGACGAACCCCCGCGTCGTCCTCAAGTAGGCCAGCACCTCGATCGCGAGATCGCTCGCGAGTTCCAGCCGCCAGTCGCCGGACCCCGCACCCGTGCCTCCGGCCAGCCCCTTCGCCGCGTTGCCCGATTCCAGGTCGTTCGAGTTGAAATGCCTCGTCTCGCCGGCGCCAAGGTCCAGCGTCAGCGTCTCGTACTCGCGACCCGTGTCGTCGAACGCCCGGACCGACACCTCTCCATGCACTTGTGCGTGATTGATCACGCGCACGAAGCCCTGCCGGCCGAACGGATCGGACGCGGAGGGAAAGAACGGTACGGCATGGATTCCCGCGGACTCCATGATCGGGGCGGTCGACAGGTTGGTGACATGGCCGTCGGGGCTCGCCAACAGGCTCATCGCCATGATCGCCTCTTCCGACCGCACGGAAAGCCGCCATTTTCCCGCGCCGTCTCCAAGCGATCCGGTCAGGCCCGTCGCGTCACCCGCTTCCAGTTCCGCCGCGGAGTATGTCCTGACCGCCCCGGACGGGATCTCCACCGTGACCGGCCCGGCGCTGGACGCACCCGTATCGTCGACGCCGGCGATGGAGACCGCGGCCGCGGTTTCGCCGAGGTTAACGAGCCGCAACAGGCTCCGCTGGCGCATGTTGCTTCCCGGGTTGAAGATCGCCGCCCGGAGGCCGCCATCTCCCCACGGCAAGGTGTCACCCATCGCGGTGAGAAAGCCATCCTGCGTCAGGACGTAGGACAGGACCTCGACATCGAGCGCGCTCGCGAGCCGCAGCCGCCAGTCGCCCTGGCCGCGGCCGGCGGCGCCCGTCAGGCCTCTTGCCGGATTGCCGTTCTCGAGGTCGTCGGAGTCGAAGTGCGCCGCGGCATTGGCGCCGAGCGACAGCGTCAACGGACCGTAGGCGCGTCCTTCGTCGTCGGACGGCGAGACGGACACCTCGCCCGCCTCGGCGGAGCGATTGATCACGCGCACGAGACCGCGCGCATCCGATCCCGACGACGCCGACGGGAAGAACGGGACCGTTCGGCCCGATTCCGATGCCGCAGCTGCCAGCGGCGTTGCCGGGGCGTCGATGCGGTGATCCACCGGACCCCGCGGCGCCGCACTCCCGGCAGCGCCGAGGCCCGCAAGCAGGACCCGCAGCCCCCCGCGCCCGACGCTGCGGCGCGCAGGCCGAAGCGACACGCGGATTCGCTTCCGCCAGCGGTGTCCCGCCTGGCAACGCGCCACGGCCCTCCCCCTCTTTGGCGAACGTCCTGCAACAATCGCCGAACTGACCTACAGACTCAACGTCGCTTCGTCTGGACAGTCCGCCGAGGTTAGCCCGCGCGCCCGTGTCGGCGCCCGGTGCGGATGTCCTCGACCCAGGGGGCCAGCCCACGTGACGCGGACGCGGGGCCATGCTGAAGAGACTCTACGCCGACAACTTCCGCTCCCTCGAGAACCTCGAAGTTCGCTTCGATGAGTCGAACGTCCTGCTTGGCTTGTAAGCGACGAGCCCGCCAATGTCGTGAGCGGCCTTTCGATTTCCGAAACGGTCGCGAGGGGTTGGGAGTGAAGGCTTTCGTCGTGCTGCTTTGCGAGGACAGACCCACCGACACGTTCGTACGTAAGTTCCTCCACACGAGGAGGCGTATGGCGCCGAATTACCACCGCCCCTATACCTCACGGAAGGCAATCCGGCGAGCAATGGGTGCGATCCAGGTTTCCGGACGATCTTGAGGCCGTTCGAAGCCGTAGCGAGGGCTACCTCGTTGTGGTCACGGACGCCGACCAGCACGCGACCGCCCACCGGCGTGCGCAACTGGACGAGGAGTGCGACAGACGTGCGGTGCCGCGGCGGACCCCTGAAGACCGCGCAATCGTCATCGTTCCGCGCCGGAAGATCGAGCCGTGGTTGGAG
>VXNE01000106.1 GCA_009840715.1 Gammaproteobacteria bacterium | reverse complement strand
GCGCAGGTACTGCTCCACCAACATCTTCAAGAGCAGCCGGGCCCGCTCGCTGAAAGGCGTTTCGCGAGTTCGGCGGCCCGTTTCGCGTCTCGTTGGCGACCTCACCTTCACTCACCTCGGACGGACGGCGCCGACGCGCGGCCCCCGTAACGCGGAGCCCGTATGCGCCGTCCCTGTCCTCGGATACTCTACGGACTTGTGCCGCAGAACGGAACGGTCGCGACCTTCTGCGGCAACAGTCCGTAGACAGGTGAGGGCTGGGGCCAGCCACCGAGCGCCAGCGAGGAGTCTGGCGGCGCTAGCAAGCGCCCGAAACGCGGAGCCAAGCGGCTACGGCCCGGCCCAACGTAAGCCGACCGAGGGCAACGACACGGCGCCATGCTGAGACAGCTCACCGTCAAGAACTTCGCGCTGGTCGAAGCGCTCGACCTCGCGTTCGCGCCCGGGCTGACGGTAATCACCGGCGAGTCCGGCGCCGGAAAGTCGATCCTGCTCAACGCGCTCGAACTCGTACTCGGGGCACGCGCGGCGAGCACCGCCATCCGCCCCGGGGCAACCGCCTGCGAGGTCACCGCCGAGTTCGATCTCGGCACGCATCCCGCGGCCCGCGACTACCTCGAGGAACAGGCGCTCGCCGACCCGGCGGACGCCGGCCAATGCCTCGTCCGCAGGGTCGCGGGGCAGAGACGCTCGCGGGCCTTCGTCAACGGTACGCCCGTCAATCTCGCGGCGCTCCAGGCGCTGTGCGATCCGTTGATCGAGGTCCACGGACAGCACGCCCATCGCTCGCTGCTGGACCGCACGGTTCAACTTGCCCTCCTGGACGACTACGCCGCGGCTTCCGAACTGGCCGGTTCCGTCCGCGAGGCCTTCCGCGCATGGCGTGCCAGTTGCGTGGAACTCGAGGACGCCCGCCAGCGCGCACGGGCCACCGAGCAGCGCCTCGACCTGCTGCGTTACCAGGTCGCGGAGTTGCGGGAACTCGCCCTCGCGGAGGGCGAGTTCGAGGAACTCGAGACGCGCCGCCGGCGCCTCGCCGCCGCGGGCGAGATCCGCACCACCGTCGGCGCCCACTTGAGCGAACTCGAAGACAGGCTCGTCGCCCGCCTGTCGCGGATGTCCACGGACCTCGACGCGATCGACGACTCGCATCCGGCGCTCGCCGCGAGTCGGGAGCACATGCGCGGCGCGCAGGTCGAGGCCGAGGAAGCGCTGGGCGAGCTGCGGGGCTACTTCGACGCCGTGCCGGAGGATGCCGACGCCCTGGACGAAGTGGAGCGCCGCCTCGACGCCATCCACGACATCGCGCGCAAGCACCGCGTACCCGCCGCCGGCCTCCCCGCACACGCCGCCGACATCGAGGCGGAACTCGGCGCGCTCGCGGCGGACGGGGAGCGGGTCGATGCGATCGCCGACGCGGTCGAGACTGCGGCCGTCGGCTATCGCGACCTGGCCGGCCGGCTGTCGGACCAGCGGACCGCAGCGGCCGCAGGGTTCGCGGCCGACGTTGGCGCCGTCCTGGCCGAACTGCGTCTCGAAGGAGCGGCCCTCGAACTCGCATTCACCGCGACCGAGAACGAACGCGGACTCGAGTCCATCGAGTACCGGGTCACCACGAATCCGAAGTACTCTCCCGCACCCCTCGCCGCCGTCGCCTCCGGCGGAGAACTGACCCGGATCGCGCTGGCCATCGAAGTGGTCGCCGCGCAGCGTTCCGCGTTGCCTTGCCTGGTGCTCGACGAGGCGGATGTCGGCCTGGGCGGCACGACCGCGGACATTCTCGGGCGGATGCTGCGCCGGCTCGCCCGGCACACGCAGGTCATCTGCGTGACCCACGCCCCCCAGGTGGCCGCGCTGGGCGACGCGCACCTGCTGGTCCGGAAGACCCGGGACCAGGACACCGTGATCGTCCCCCTCGGAGAGGAAGAGCGAATCGAGGAGCTCTCCCGCATGCTCGCCGGCCGGCGCATCACGGCCGAGACCCGCGCGTATGCGCGCACGCTGCTCGACGGCGTCCAGGCCCCCGGCTAACATGCCCGGCCATTCTTTTCGGAGTCGGTGTCGCGTGCGAAGCGGGGCCTTGTCGGCATGGGGTATCTGCGCGGTAGGTCTGGCTGCCCTGCTGACTACCTCCTGTGCCTTGCCCAGGCTCCACCGGGTGACGATCCAGCAGGGCAACGTGATCACCCAGGAAATGGTGGACCAGTTGAAGCCGGGCATGACCCGCGAGCAGGTCGCGTTCGTCATGGGGCAGCCCGTCGTGCGCAACGCGTTCGACGACACGCGCTGGGACTACGTCTACACGATCGACGTCCCCGGATCCTTCGAGTCCCGGTTGCTCGTGTCGCTGCACTTCGCGGGCGACGAGCTGGCCCGCATCACGGGCGACCTCGCGCCCGCAGCCGACCTCGAAGCCGATGAGGGGGACCCTTAACCCGCTCGCAGCACGCTGCGCGCACGCCGGCTGAACGCGTCCACCAGCGCGTCGGCGACCCGGTTCAGCAAGGGCGCCCCGAGCAGCCCCAGCAAGCCGCTCTTCAGCTCGAAGTCCAGCGTCAGGTGAATGCGGCACCCGTCGCCGACCGGCGTAAACGTCCAGATACCCTCGAAGTGCCTGAATGGTCCTTCCACGAGCGTCAGTACGATGCGGCGCCCCGGATCGAGGCGGTTGCGGGTGACGAGCGTCTCCCTCAAACCCCGCCCGGACAGCGCCAGCGACGCGACGATCTCGCCGTCCCCGGCCTCCAGGATCTCCGCCGTCCGGCACCACTTGAGGTGCTCGGGGTAGCGCTCGATGTCGTTGACGAGGTCGAACACGTCCTCGGCCGCATACGGCAGCAGGGCGCTCCGCTCGAGACGGCGTACCGTCACCCGTAGAGGATCGCGTAGACGAAAACGGCCAGGACGCCCAGGGGCGCGAGCACGCGGATCAGCACCGTCCACAGGAGCGTTGGCGCGCCTTCCCGCAGTCCCAACTGCGACCCGACGAGGGTCTTCGGAAGCACCCAGCCCACGAACA
>VXNE01000435.1 GCA_009840715.1 Gammaproteobacteria bacterium | reverse complement strand
ACACCAGCCTGCAGGCCTTGGCATGCAGGCTGGTGTGTGGCGCACCCGACAGGATTCGAACCTGTAATCCCTGGTTTCGTAGACCAGTGCCTTATCCAGTTTGGCCACGGGTGCGTGGCAGCCGCGTAGCGCGGACCGCGTTTTCGCGGGGCCGCGTATTATCGGGAAGGGGCGGGTGCTAAGCAACCGGATTGAGACGCAAAGACCCGGCCCGCAACGCTCTTCAAGTCCCCTCCCACCAGCGCGTGCACGCCCTGGGATAAGATGCGGGCAGGTTGCCCCGGAGGCCACATGGCCGAGCCGAACCCGTCCGGACGCGTCGGCCGCGCCCGGATCGCGCTCTACGGAGCGGTGAACCTGCCCACCTCCGTGGTCGGGCTGCCCATCGCCCTCTACGTCCCGGCCTTCTACTCGGAGAACCTCGGGCTGTCGCTCGCCGCCGTCGGCACGCTGCTCGCGCTGTCGCGGCTCACGGACGTGGTGACCGACCCGGCGATCGGCATCGCGTCGGATCGCTGGCGTACCCGCTTCGGCCGCCGCAAGCCCTGGATGGTGGCGGGCACGCCCCTCATGATCGTGTCCCTCTGGATGCTCTTCGTCCCCGACAGCCCCACCGCGATCGCGGTTTGGTCCGCGTTCGGCGGTACGGGCGTCAGCAATTTCTATCTCTTCGTCTGGATCAGCGCCCTCTACCTCTCGTTCACGCTGGTGGACCTGCCCTACCGCGCGTGGGGGGCCGAACTTTCCCCGGACTACGACGAGCGTTCCCGCGTCACCGGCTGGCGCGAAGCGTTCGGCTACGGCGGCACGATGATGTCGCTCATCATCCCCCTCGTCATCGCGTTCGTGCTGGCCCAGCCCGGCGCCGAGAACGCGCTCTACGGGGTCGCCGTCGCCGTCCTGGTGCTGATGCCCCTGCTTACCTTCCCCGCCATCCTGTTCGTTCGGGAGCCGCCGATTCGCGGCAGCAGGACGCCGCACGTCACGTGGCTCCGGGGCTTGCGCATCGTCTGGCGCAACGGGCCGTTCCGCCGGCTGGTGATCTGCCTCACGTTCTTCGCCACCGGCATCAGCATGACCGCGGCGATGTCGTTCTTCTTCGTGCGGCGGGTGATGGAAGAGCCTTTCGACACCTATGCGATCTTCGTGCTCGCGTACTACGTCTCGAGCACCGTCGCGATCCCGGCCTGGTTCGCGATCTCGAAGAAGCTGGGCAAGCACCGCACCGTGGTGCTCGGCATCGCGTGGCTGTCGCTCTGGAGTTCGTTCATCCCGTTGCTCGGGCCCGACGACTTCGCGCTCTTCTTCGTCATCATGCTGTTGAAGGGATCGGCGATCGGCGCCCTGGTGTTCCTGCCGACCTCGATGGCGGCCGACATCGTGGACCTCGACACGCTGCGCACGCGCGAGCAACGGACCGGGCTCTACTTCTCGCTGTGGGGCATGGTGAACAAGGGCGCGGCCGCCCTCGGGGTGTTCATCGCCACCGCGGGCGCCGCCTACATGGGGTTCGACCCCGCGAGCGACGACAACACCGCCACGGCGAAGATGGCGGTGGCGCTCCTGTACTCCGTCATCCCGGCCGCCATCGCCTGCATCGCGTTGCCGCTGTTGTGGCGGTACCCGCTCACGCGGGAGCGGCAGCAGCGGATGCGGGAGCACATCGAGCGGCGGGACACGCGGATGCGGGCGGCCGGACTGTCCCACTGACGTTCCCGGTCACGTCCCTACCAATGCCGGCAGCCGGGGCCATGCCGGTGGCCGCGCCAGTGCGGGCGCCGATGTCCATGCCCCACCACCCAATGCGTCCGGTACGCGTTCCCGACGCACAGGTCGAGGTGGTGGAACGGCCCGGACCGCCGGTGGCGGCGTCCATGCTTGCCGAAGCAGACGCTCCAGCCCGGGTGGTAGGCGACGACGTGGGGAGGAGGCGGATGGTGGTAGGCGCGATGCCCGTGCCCGTGGTGCGGATGCGCGTTTGCGGAAACCGCCGCCAGGGAAAGCAGCATGGCCGCGGCGCCCGTGAGATTGCGGAGTTGCCGGTGCATCGGTGTGGCGCTCCCGCGTCATGAGGTCCGGGGGGGACGTTCGCACACCGGCCATGAACCCAGTCTGAACGGCCCGGCGCGCGATCCGGCCGCTCGGCCGCCCCCTCCCTGTGCCAAACGCCGCCGGACGCTACACTGTCCGGATACACACGCCGGCCATCCGGAGCAAGCACAGGAGACCGCCACCCATGACCGACCAGACCCGCCCCGGACGCCTCGCCGGCCGCACGGCCCTGATCACCGGCGCGAGCCGGGGCCTCGGCCGCGCCATCGCCCGGCTCTTCGCCGCCGAGGGCGCGCACCTCTTCCTGACCGCGACGAATCTCGCCAAGCTCGAGGAGACGCGGGGCCTCTGCGCGGATGCCGGCGTCGAACTGCACTGTCACGGGGCGGACGTGGCGGACCCGGAAGCCGTCGCGGCACTCTTCGACGCCGCCGTCTCGTGGCGCGACGGACTCGACATCGTGGTCAACAACGCCGGCATCTACATCGGCAAGCCGTTCGTCGACTACGAACTCGACGAGCTCGACCGGGTCATGAAGGTCAACGTGTACGCGGTCTTCCAGCTCACGCAACTCGCCGTGAAGCACATGCTCGGCCGCGGCGGCGGCAAGATCGTCAACATGGCCTCGACCGCCGGCAAGTGGGAGAGCCTGAACCAGTCCGTGTACAACACGTCCAAGCACGCGGTGGTCGGGCTGACGCGCTGCGCGGCGCTGGAGACCGCGAATCAGGGCATCAACATCAACGCCATCTGCCCGGGCTTCGTCTCGACCGGGATGTTCGACGGGCTGCACGAGGCCGCGGAGGCCCTCAACGTACCGGTTGAGGAGTTGCAGCAGCAGGTCATCTCGCGCGTCCCGATGGGGCGCCTGGTCACCGGCGAGGAGGTCGCCCACCTGGCAGTGTATCTCGCAAGCAGCGAATCCGACGGGATGACGGGGCAGTCGATTCCGATCTCGGGCGGTATGCGGA
>VXNE01000334.1 GCA_009840715.1 Gammaproteobacteria bacterium | reverse complement strand
AAACGGCGCAGACCAAGGCCGGGATCGGATTGGTAGAGAACACCCGGCGCAACTCGACGCGCTTTCGTTTACGGGACTAACGATGTGCCCCGGAATCGCGCGACAGTGCGGGTCTGAGTCATCCGGACCGGCGCGAAGCGGCCGGCGCGCATGTATCTCAAATCCCCTCTCGAGGACTTTCGGTCAGGTCCCCGCGAAGGCGGCGGCCAGCCACGGGCATTCGCGCTCGGGGCGGCACTCAGGACGCCTGGCTTCGGCGCCGCGCGGCTCACCGCCCTGGTCCTGCTGTTCGCTGCGGCCGCCGCCGCACAAGCCCAAACGACGCTTGTCAGCAATGCGGGTGAAGGTCGCGACAACTCCATAAACGTAGGAAACTCCGCATTCGGCAGAATAGCGCAACGATTTACTACCGGTAGCAATACGACGGGTTACGAACTGAGTTCCGTTGGAATCTACATCCACACGGACAACTCCGCGACCGGTGAGACCATTACGGTCTCGGTTCACAGATTCGACAGCAGCGAGACCAACAATCTGGGAGAGCTGGTGGTCAGCCTAAGCACTCCGTCCACGCTGAATGAAGGAGCCGTGAATGACTTCACGGCGCCTCCAAATGCCGTGTTGCTTCCGGATACCAGGTACTTGGTGAGTATCTTTACCGAAGGCAACCACACGCATGATTTCCAACTAGGCGTGACGAACAGCGATGCCGAGACGGGGGCCGCAGGATGGCTTATCGAAAATGCCTTCAGGCTCAATGGAATCCTGGTTTCCTCGTCCATCATGATGAACGTCAAAGGCAGCAACTGGATACCGCGCCTCATCCCGACGCTGGAGTCCGCCGAAGCCCTCTTCGTCAACGGCGCCCTGCGATACCGGTTCGACCTCCGGCTGTCCGAAGGCGTGAGCATTCCGTACCGGGAGATGCGCGATCACGCCTTCCGCGTGACCAACGGGCACATGGACCGGGCCGTGCGCATTCACAAGGAGCGCACGGGGGGCACGCTGTACAGCAATCACTGGCGCATGACGGTAGCGCCGGACGACGAGACGGAAACCGTTACCGTCACCCTGCGCGGAGACCGGCCCTGCGGCGAGAGGGGCGCCCTGTGCACCGCCGGCGGGGGCCAGCTTCTCGGCTCGCCGACGCTGACCCTGAGCACCGAGACGAACCCACCCGACCTCGGCAGCCTGCCGAGCCTGTCGATCGCCGACACCAGCGGCACCGAGGACTCCGCCAACCTCGCCTTCGACGTCAGCCTGTCGAAGGCCGTGAGCGCGACCATCGCGGTCGACTTCCGCACCGTCTCGGGCGGCACCGCCACCGCGAACGCCGACTACCAGGAGGCGAACTACCGGATCGTCTTCTCGGCCGGGGAGACGGTGCGGCCGGGTTCGGTTGCGCTGAACGAGGATGCCGACGACGACGCCGGCGAGACGGTGAACGTCGAGATCACCAACGCGCGGGTGATCACGCCGCGGGGGGCCGAGTTCGGCCCGCTGTCGATCACCAGGGCGCAGGCGACGGGGACGATCGACGCGCCCGCGAGCAGCAGGACCCCGTTGCCGAACGTGAACATGCGGATCGAGAACACTAGCGGGAGTGAAAGAGGCGGCTGGCTGCACTTCACCATCAAGCTCTCGCGGGCGCTGGACGAGTATGTCTGCTACGACTTCGAGACCCTCGGCACCGGCACCGCGGCCGAGGGGGTCGACTACCTGCAGCGTCCCAAGTCGACGCTGTGGCAGCCGCCCGGCGTCACGGAGTGGACCGAGTTCGTCCGCATCCTCGACGACTCGATCGACGACGGCGGGGAGACCGTGCAGGTCAGGATCAGCGACGCGGAACTGTGCGACGACGCGTCGAAGACCATCACCATCAGCCGGGGGGAAGCGACGGGCACCATCACCAACTCGGACCCGATACCGGCGGCGTGGCTCGCGCGCTTCGGGCGCACGGTTGCGGACCAGGTGATCGACGCCGTCGAGGGACGGATGGAGGCGGCGCGGGCGCCCGGCACGGCGGTGCACCTCGCCGGCCAACCGGTCGGTGTATCCGGGGCGCGGCAGGACTGGAGACGCGACGCGGCGAGCGAGCGCCTGTCGCTATGGGGACGCGCCGGCTACGACGCGGGCACTGACATGGCGCGTCTGCGTCCCGGACCGTGGGGAGCGGGTCCCGGCCTTCGGGCCGAGCGTGCGGGAGACCCGGAGGGGCCGAACTGGCACGCGCCGCAGGGCCGCGGCATGACGGCGCGCGAGCTGCTGTTCGGGAGCTCCTTCTCCCTCGCCGCGGGTGATGCGCACACCGGCAGCTACGCGCTGTGGGGCCGTGGGTCGGTGTCGCGCTTCGACGGCCGCGACGGCGACGTCGCGGTCGACGGCGCGGTGGCAAGCGCGTTTCTGGGCGCCGACTGGGGCCGGGAGCGGACCACGATGGGGCTGATCCTCGGGCACACCATCGGCGACGGCGGCTACCACTCGGAGTCCGGGCGCGGCACGGTGTCCTCGACCTTGACCGGGATCTATCCGTGGATGCGCCAGACGCTGGGGGAGCGGATCTCGCTGTGGGGCGTTGCGGGCTACGGCGAAGGCACGCTGACGGTAACGCCGGCGAACGCGGACGGCGCGTCCCAGGCCGCGATCCGTACCGGCCTGGAGCTTGGGATGGGCGCGATAGGCCTGCGCGGCACGCTGGCGCAGGCGCCGGACGAAGGCGGCTTCGAGCTTGCGGTCAAGACCGACGCGATGCAGGTGCGTACGCGCTCGGCGGCGGTGCCGGGGCTTGCCGGCACAGGCACCGGGTGACGCGGTTCCGGCTGGGGCTTGCGGGCGCGCGGCCGTTCCATTTCGCGGGCGGGGCGCAACTGCGACCCAGCGTCGAGGTCGCCGTGCGCCAGGACGGGGGCGACGCCGAGACCGGCTTCGGGGTGGATGTCGGCGGCGGCATCGCCTGGACGGACCCGCGGCGGGGTCTCGCCCTCGATCTCCGGGGCCGGGGACTGGTGAGCCACGACGCGAAGGGCTTCCGCGAGGCC
>VXNE01000586.1 GCA_009840715.1 Gammaproteobacteria bacterium | reverse complement strand
TCGCGCAACTGGGCCTAGTCGCCTTCGATGTCGAGCAGCCGGCAGATGACGTTGGTGGGCAGCAGCTTGGCATAGCGCTCGCTGAAGTCCGCTGAACCTGCTTCCGAGATTTCCGCCAGCAGCCGGCGGGCGCAGTGACGCAGCATGGGCTCGCGTGCCGCGACGGCGTCGCGGGAGAGTTCCCGGGCCAGGATGCTCCGCAGGGCGGTGTGTTCGGGCGGGTCCGACTCCATGGGCAAGGCCCGGCCGTCGTACTCCATGGGCGGTATGGCGATGCCTTCCGAGGAGCAGAACGTTTCCGGGTCCAGCGCGACCCGGAAGACATCTTCGTAACGGGACACGGCCCAGAAACCGTCGAAGGCATCGACCCAACCGACGGGACATTCGCGGCGAAACCGCTCGTACACCGGAAAGGGATCCTTGCGGAACGCCGGGTCGTACGGCTGCCAATCCGCGGTCACCGGGCATTTCGGGGCCTTGCTCATGGGTCCGATCAGGCCACGTAGCTGCCGGTGCGCAGCACGGGGGTGCGTCCGCCCCCGGCATCGATCAGGTCCGCCGAGACGGTGATCGGGCAGTCCCGCGCGTACGGATTGTCGATGTGCAGCACGGTGCTCTCGTCGATGAAATGGGCGGGCCCCACGGTGCCGCCGAGAAAGTCGCTGCGGCCGAAACCCCAGTGGAAACCGGCCTTCTCGTCCTCGATGTAAAGCCCCGAGACCCGTGCGCCGGGATTGCAGCCGAAGGCGATCTCGCCCACGTTGCCGCGCATCGGGTCCACGTCGAAGATCCGCCGGTAGAAGTCCCTTGCCGGTGCTTCGCCTTCCACCGCCACCACCCGGTTCGCCTCCACCCGGAACAGGGCCACGGAACCGTCCTCCGCCGCCACCGGGATGGTGCCCTCGGTGCGCGGCTCGTCGCCCGGAATCTCGCCTTCGTAGGGGGTGATCCAGACCTCGCCGCTCGGCAGGTTGATGAGGGGCATGCCCGCCTTGTCGCGGCGCAGGTAGCCGTTGTCGACGCCCGGGTCGCGATGCCGCAGATCGAACCGGCAGCGGTCGCCGGTGGTGAAGGCCACCTCTGCCGTGACCGCGTTTTCGAGCAGTGCCCGCAGCCTGGCGCAACGCTCCCGCAGGGCTTCGTAGTCTATGGCGAGGCAGGCGTCTTCCATGTCCTTGCGCAACAGGGGGGCGCTCGCGGCCCGGAAATGGGCGGCGCCCGGCCGCCGCAGGGATGCCATGGCGAGCCCCGACGTCATGGACACCTCGTTCATGCCGATGGCGAGGCTCACCTGGTCGAGGAGGTCGTCGATGCCGACGTCTCGACCGTCGAGCCGGCCGCTTTCGGGGAAGGGGGCGTGGTGCCCGGCCGCGGCGGGGTGCCGCAGGATCGGCAGCACCTCGAAACCTCGTTCCTCGCCGAGTTCGGTGAATGCGGTGTGCCAATCCTCGGCGAGGGCGTAACGGGCCTCCCAGTCCGGGTTCATCGGGGTCCGCCCGGTCGGCTCGTCCACGAGGATGAGGACCCGCTCTCCCGGCTCCGGCGCGAACACCTCGTCAATGAAGCCGCGGAGTTCGAATTGCCCAGGAATCATGGGTACGGTCGCAGTGGCTCGACGGTGGTTGTACTGTATCGGCTATCCATCGCGAGGGACGGGCGGCTCGGTGACCGGCGGACAGGACACTCTAAGGCAATTCATCCGGAAGCATAAGCTGGACGCCGTGTCGGTGACGGTGCCCGACCTGCACGGCATCGCGCGCGGCAAGAAGGTGCCGGCGCGGCGCATCCTGGAGGGCGACGCGTCGCCCATGCGCATGTCCAACCTGATGGTCATGCTGGACTACGCCGGCATGCCCCATCCGCCCCCGGAAAACGACGACCGCTGGTGGCCCTCCTGGAGCGAGGGCTATGCCGACACCCGCATGGTGGTGGACCCCAGGACGGCCCGGGTCGTGCCCTGGCAGCCCGGTACCGGGCTGGTGGTCGGTGATTTCGAGCACGTGGACGGGCGCGGCATCCTGGAATACCTGCCCCGCGCCACCCTCACGCGCCTGGTCCAGCGCCTGGCCGACCTGGGTCTCGAGAGCCGCGCGGCCATCGAGATGGAGTTCATGCTCTTCGACGAGACGCACGGCTCGGTGGCCGAAAAGGGCTATCGGGACCTCGTACCCCTCTGGCGCACTCCCCAGGCCTACCGCCTGACGACCCTGGGCGTCCACGACGAACTGCTCTCGGGGATGAGCCGGGCGCTCGACGAGTTCGGCCTGCCGGTGGAAACCTGGAACGTCGAGGCCGGGCCCGGCCAGGTCGAGATCAACCTGGCGCCCGCGCCCGCGCTGGAGGCGGCGGACCATGGGTTCCTCTTCAAGCACGGCGTCAAGGAACTGGCGGCGACGCGGGACGTCTATGCGAGCTTCATATCGAAGCTGTCCTCGGACGGTTTCGGCAACGGCACCCACCTGAACTTCTCGCTGTGGCGTGACGGTGAAAACGCTTTCCATTCGCCGGATTCGGAAACCGGGATGTCGCCCCTGATGCGGCACTTCGTCGCCGGCATGGTCCGCACCCTGCCGGACTTCACGCTGATGTATGCGCCCACCGTCAATTCCTACCGCCGCTTCGTGCCCCACTTTTCCACCGGCATGATGTTGTCCTGGGGACTCGACAACAAGTCGAACGCCATCCGTTGCGTCACGGAGAGCCCGTCGCTGACCCGGCTCGAACAACGCACCGCCGGTGGCGACGTGAATCCCTACCTGCTCCTCGCCGCCTGCATCGGGGCGGGCCTGCACGGCATCGACAACGAACTCGAACCGCCGCCGCCGACCGAGTCGGATGCCTACGCCGACGCATCGCTGGGCCGGGTGCCTGAGACCATCGACGAAGCGGTGGAACGGTTCGAGCGCAGCGAGGTCGTGAACGCGGTTCTGGGAGAGGACTTCGTGCGCTTCTACGCGCACAGCCGCCGCATCGAGTCCCAGTGCTTTGCCGCAGCTATGGAAGGCCTCGACGACGAGGGCGTGTCGGACTGGGAACTGGCC
>VXNE01000512.1 GCA_009840715.1 Gammaproteobacteria bacterium | reverse complement strand
GACGTTGAGGGACGCGCAGCCCGCCACCACCAGGGCGGCCAACATTGCGGCGGGGTGTGGGGGTTGTTTCCGGGGGTTTTCTATTATTTTTCGGGTATAAACCATGACGTTCAGTTTGACAACTCCGTACCAACGCGGCGACAGGCCGCGCGCGGCATTAGACGATGTGACAGGACGCTGTTCCTCCTTACCACGGGGGTTCCACGGTGCCGTCTTCATTGACCACGGGCTCGCTCTCCTCCGGGGCGCTCGGCGCAGCCTCGATGATCCGTGGAAACAGCTCAATCTCCTCATCATCTCCAGGGCTGGCCGACAGCGTCAGCGTGGTGCCGTCGGCCGCGGAGACGGTACGACCGTCCGGTAGCGTACCGCCCGGCGGGACGCGGGCGACCTCGCCTCCGGGGAGGGTGAGGAGTACGACGCGGTCGTCGGGCGTGGCTGTGGTGCCGATGAACCCCATGCGGTCGCGGCGCGCGACGTCGGCGTCCGCGTCGGCTTGGGCGGCGCGACGCCTGGCTTCCAGTTCGTCGAAGGTGTCCCCTCCCCAGCGGCGGCTCGCGGCGAACGCGGCGAGGTCCTCGGCGGGAGCGACCGTAGTGGGCTCCCCGGCCAGGCTGCCCCGCGTGCTCGGGTCGCCGGCGTCCGGTGGGGTGACCGGGATGGCGAGGGCGGCCACGAGAACGGCGGCGCAGGCACCGATCGCGGCGGTGAGCGGTTTGCGGTTGCGGCGCGCCGCGTCCGCGGCGGAGGCGATCGCGCTATTCGACGCGGAGGTCGGTTCGGCCATCGCTCAGCTCCTTGAGGTCGGTTCCGCGTCCTCGATCCCGGCGAACCAGGCGGAGACGAGGAGCGTCATGCGCCGGTCGCGACTGCGCAGGTCCAGGCGATCCACGACGAGCTTCTTCGGGTGGGTGGCGAGGGCGTGCAGCACCTGCAGCTCCGCGCCGGGTTCGTAGATGCCGTTGAACTGCGCCTGTACACGCCACAAGCCCGGGGCGTAGTCGACCGGGATGATCGCGCCGGATTGGATGCGGGGGCTGCGGAACTCGAGATCGGTGACGATCTCGCTCAACGCCGCCTGTAGTTGCGCCTGGGCGAGGCCCTGGGTCTCGGCGTGCCAGAAGCGTTCGGTCAGCGTCGCGCCGCGTTCCCGTTCGGCTTCGAGGAGGGTTGGCAGGTCGGCGCGGGTGAGGAGATCCCGGGCGCGATCGAGGCGGTCGGCGTCCCCCATATAGATAGTGTGAGCAGCCTCCACGCGGTCCGACTGCACGAGCAGGCCGTAGACGGCCAGGATGGCGGCGACGGCCCAGGCGCCGGCGCGCAGGCGCGCGTTGACGGCGAGTTCGGCGCGCAGGCGGGCGAAGGCTTCGGCGAGGGCGTTCACGGGCGGATCCTCAGGGCGACCTCGACGCTGTCCGGGCTGGACGCGCGGCCGACGCGCACGGCCTCGAAGCGGGGCACGGCCTCGAGGGCGCGGACGTAGGCGACGGGGTCGAGGGCCTCGTCGTCGGTGACGAGGACCTGGAGTTCGCCCTGCTGGTAGCGCCACTCGGCGAAACGCGCGGACGCGCTGGGGATGGCCTGGTCCACGAGACCCATGAGATGGGCCTGAGACGGTGCGTTGAGGACGGTCGTCAGGGCCTCGTTGCGGCGGCGCAGGGCCACGATCTCGTCGCGCGTGGCGAGCACGGGTGCGAGAGCTTCCTGCTGCGCCTCGAACTCGGCCTCGGTCGCGGCGGCGATGCCGTCGATCTTCCAGTAGCGGGCTTCCTGCCAGACGGCGACGACGGCCAGCAGGAGGATGGCGGCCGCAGCGATTGTGCGTTCGTTGGTTTGCAGCCAGTCGGTGGGGGTGACCGGGCTGGCCCAAGGCTCGGCGGCGTGTTCTGGCCGGAGGGCTTCGGCGGCGCCGTTCTGAACCGCGCGCGCGGCAGCCGTGTCGGGCACGCCTCGGCGGGCGAGGAAGCTGTCGAGTTGGTCGGCGTCCGGGCGGTCCGGGAACCAGAACGCGTCCTCGAGGACGCCTTCGCGCCAGTGCTGCAGTTCGAAGCCGGCGCGGCAGGGCTGCAGGGTAACGCCGTCGTCCGGGCGGGGCAGGAACACGGTTTCGGGGAGGACGTGGAGGTCTTCCGGCGGCGGGGCGTCGCGGCCCGCGGGGGTGGTGCGGAACGCGTGCTGCGCCTCGGCGACGGTGTCGTCGTCCCAGAACCAGACCATGGCTTCGGAGCCTTGCCAGACGGTGTGGTGGCCGGTGCGGCGGAACGGGCTCCAGACCGGGAGCTGGAGGTCGACGGCGGCGCGGCGGCGGTTCTTCGGGACGTTGGCGAAGTCGTGGCGGCGGTACATGCAGAGGCCGCGGCCGACGATCCAGTGGGGGTGGGCGGAGCGAGCGGTGAGGCGTCCCACGCCCTCCCGGGTCTGGACGAAGTTCGGCCGGTTGGAGAAGCGTCGTCGCAGGGCGGCGAGGCGCCTCGGCCACGTCAGCGACAGGTTGCGGATGTCGGTACTCCTTCCGGGTCACGTGTAGGATTGGCGCGATGCCGGAGGTCTGGGGAGGCGTGGCGGGGATGCGGCCGTGCGCTGGGCGGGCCGGGCGCGCGGTGGCTGAGGCGCGTGCCGTCTGGACGGCGCGTGCGGTGCGGCTCGCGCGGCATCGTTGTCTGGCGGTGGCCGGTTCCCCGGTCACGTGTGCCTGTTTCCGCCCCCGGCAATGCGGTCTGCGCCTCCGGATGCATGGTGGTGGCGATTATACCTCCGGGGGTGATGGGAGATGGGGCGTCCTGGGCAGGCTCCCGGACTGGGGGCCGGGGTCAGCCGGCGAGATCGAAGCAGCCCGCGGTAGTGAGGAGGACCAGGAGCCCGTTGAAAAGTGCCACGCCCAGGATCAGGCTGGTTATCTTGCGGTCCAGGCTGTTGAGCCTGGCGCCGATCTCGGTGCGAAGCGTTTCGAGGCTCGCTATCGGATCGTTGCGGAGTTGGTGGATGTCCGCGCTGGGCTCACCGCCGGGCTGCTGGAAGATGGGCTGCACGCCTCTCTGCACGGGGA
>VXNE01000564.1:422-3054 GCA_009840715.1 Gammaproteobacteria bacterium | reverse complement strand
CTCTCGATCTCGTGCCCGTCGGCGAGATACCCCTCCGACTCCTCGAGCATCAGTTCGAGCACGGCGTCCGCGTCGCCGTCGGCGGCGATGCGCGAGAGCGCTGCCGTGCCGTGTTTCGTCTTCGGCCACTCGTCCCCCAGCCAGGTGTTGGTCAGCCCGTAGACGCCGCTGTCGAGCGTGCGCACGTCGCCGGTGCGGTTGGAGGCGTACACGAGGTCCTCACCGTCGAACACGATCAGGTTGAACCCCTGGTAGCGGGTCCCGTCGACGGCCTCGGCGTAGGACAGCGCACTCTGGTTGCCCTCCAGGAAGCCCCGCGTCAGGTCGCCCCGGGAGGCGGCGGGAGTGACGGGAAGATCGAAGTCCGTGTAGTTGGTCAGCGCCGCGAAACGGCCGCCGGTGGAGACGCCTAGCCAGGTGCCCCCGGCCTCGAGGTCCCGGCCGCCGAAGACGTGGGGCGCGCCGTCCCAGTAACGTGCGGCGTGGGCGGGGCGTGCGTAGAATTCGTCCCGGTTCGCGGCGATCACCAACGGGCGGACCGAGCGCCTGTCGTAGGCCAGCAGGATCAGGCACATGTTCCTGTAGAACTCGGGGGCGGGGAAGGAGAAGCAACGCGAGTCTACCATGCACTATCCCCGCCTGGACCCGGTCCTCATCGACCTCGGCGCGTTCCAGATCCGCTGGTACGGCCTCATGTACGTGCTCGCGTTCGTCGCCTGCCACGTACTGGCAACGCGCCGTGCCGCTCTTGCGAGGGGTTCCCCCTCGGGTTCCCCGGCCGCAGCGGGTTTCGGCCGCCAGGACGTCGCGGACCTGGTCTTCTACGGCGTGCTCGGCGTCATTGTCGGCGGCCGCGCGGGCTTCGTGCTCTTCTACGGTTTCGACCAGTTCCTCAGGGACCCGCTGTGGCTGGTGCGCATCTGGGAGGGCGGCATGTCCTTCCACGGCGGGCTGGTCGGCGTGTGCGGAGCGCTGTGGCTGTTCGCGGCGAGGCGCGGCCGGGGGCTCTTCGAAGTAACTGACTTTGTGGCGCCGCTGGTCCCGGTGGGCCTTGGTCTCGGGCGGCTCGGCAACTTCATCAACACCGAGTTGCCGGGCCGCGTAACCGATACCGCGCTGGGTGTGCACTTCCCGTGCCCGGCGGTCAGTGAACTGACGCTGACCTGCTTCGGCGCGTACGAGACCGCGGTGCGGCACGTCTCGAGCCTCTACCAGGCGTTCACCGAGGGCGTTGTGCTCTTCGTGCTGGTGTGGTTCTTCTCGGCGCGCCCGCGGGCCGCCGGCGCCGTGTCCGGCGTATTCCTGGTCGGCTACGGGTGCCTGCGCTTCTTGACCGAGTTCTTCCGCGAGCCCGACCCGCACGTGGGTCTCGTCGGGTTCGACGTCCTCTCCATGGGACAGCTCCTGTCGCTCCCCATGGTCGCCTTTGGTATCTTCCTGCTCGTACCCCGAACGGCGAGCCGATGAAGCAATACCTGGACCTGATGCGCCGCATCAGGGAGTCGGGCGTCTGCAAGGGCGACCGCACGGGTACGGGCACGTACAGTGTCTTCGGCCACCAGATGCGTTTCGACCTCGGCGCCGGCTTTCCGCTCGTCACCACCAAGCGGGTCGTCCCGCGGCTCGTCATCCACGAACTCCTGTGGTTCCTCTCGGGCAGCACCAACATCGGCTACCTGAAAGCGCACGACGTGAACATCTGGGACGAATGGGCCGACGCGAACGGCGAGCTGGGACCGGTTTACGGCGCCCAGTGGCGGTCCTGGCCGACGCCCGACGGCGGCACGGTCGACCAGATCGCGAACGTGGTGCGCGACATCGCGGAGAGTCCCGACTCGCGCCGCCTCATCGTCTCGGCATGGAACGTGCCGGAAGTCGCGAAGATGGCGCTCCCGCCCTGCCACACGATGTTCCAGTTCTACGTGGCGGACGGGAAACTCTCCTGCCAGCTCTACCAGCGCAGCGCGGACGTGTTCCTGGGCGTGCCGTTCAACATCGCCTCCTACGCGCTGCTGACGATGATGGTGGCGCAGGTCACGGGGCTCCGACCGGGGGAGTTCGTGCACACGTTCGGGGACGCCCACCTCTACGCGAACCACCTCGAACAGGCGGACCGGCAGCTCGCGCGGGAGCCGAGGGCACTGCCGGAGATGAGAGTGAACCCGGCCGTGACCGACATCTTCGGCTTCCGCATCGACGACTTCGACCTCGTCGGGTACGACCCGCATCCGGGCATCAGGGCGCCGATCGCCGTCTGAGATGGCTGGCGTAGCGGACCGGCAGTTCGCGGCGCGATTCGCCGAGCGCGTGCTCGCGGCGCCCTGGCGGGTAATCCTGGCCACGCTGTTGCTGGTGGCCGCCGCGGCCGGCGGCATCGCCACGCTCGAGTTCTCCGCCAGCTACCGCATCTTCTTCGACGAGCACAATCAGGAACTCCTGGAGCTCGAGGCCCTCGAGAACACCTACGGCAAGAACGAGAACATCGTCTTCCTGATCGTGCCGGACGATGGCGACGCCACGTCCGAGAACGCGCTGTCGGCGGCCGTCTGGCTCACGGAAGCGGCCTGGTACACGCCGTATTCGAGGCGCGTCGACTCGCTCGCCAACTTTCAGTACACGACCGCCGAAGGCG
>VXNE01000564.1:0-412 GCA_009840715.1 Gammaproteobacteria bacterium | reverse complement strand
CCCCCCGCCTCCGGCCGCGCGCCCCCCCCCCCCCCACATCCCCCCCCCCCCCCCCCCCCGCCCACGACCTGCTCGTGCGGGACCTGGTCGACCCGGAGGCGTTGACGCGGGCCGAGGCGCGGTCGCGCATCCGGGGCGTCGCCCTGGCCGACCCCCGTATCGCCGGAACCATGCTCGGTCTCAAGGGGGACGTCACCGTCGTCAACGTCACGGTCGAGCTACCGGAGGACGGCGTCCTCGAAGCGGTGACCGAAGTCGCCGAGTCCGCGAGGTCCATGGCCGCGGAGGCGGAGGAACAGTTCCCCGGCGTGGACCTCCGCGTCGTCGGGACGGTCATGATCAACCAGACGTTCGTGGAAGCGTCGATCAGCAGCCAGATGATCTTCCTGCCCGCGAGCCTCCAGCGCATGGC
>VXNE01000453.1 GCA_009840715.1 Gammaproteobacteria bacterium | reverse complement strand
CGACGGAGCACTGGCTGGCCGTCCTGGCGGGCGCGGTGCCGGTCGCCCCCGTCCACGACATCGCCGGCGCCCTCTCCAACCCGTTCGCGCGCGAGGTGGGGATGCTGAACGCGGTCGAGCATCCCGCGGCCGACGCGGGGCTGACCATGCTGTCGAGCCCCCTCCGCGTGAACGGCCGCAGGGGACCGAACCGGCGCGCGCCCCTCCTTGGAGAGCACGATGAAGAACTTCCCTGACGCCTCCCATGCCGGAAGCGGGTCCCGGCCGAGCGGCGCAAGGCCGGCTACATGAAACTCGAGGGGGTGCGCGTCCTGGACCTGTCGGCGTTCCTGCCCGGCCCACACCTGACGATGACGCTTTCCGACCACGGCGCCGACGTCATCATGGTCGAACCGGCCAATGGCGTCGGCGAGCCCACCCGGGCCGTGGGCTATCGCGACTCGGACGATGTCTCCGTCTGGTTCCGCAACATCGCGCGCGGCAAGCGGAGCCTCAGGGTCAACCTCAAGGATGCGGAGGGGCGGCGTTTCTTCCACCGTCTGGCCGAGGGCGCCGATGTCGTCGTCGAGTCCTTCCGGCCGGGCGTGGCCGCGCGCCTCGGCGTCGACTACGAGACACTAGCCGCCACGAACCCGCGTCTCGTGTACTGCTCGATCTCGGCGTTCGGCCAGAACGGGCCGCTCCGCGACAAGCCCGCCCACGACCTGACGGTGCAGGCCCTCGCGGGGGTCGCGGCCCTGAACCGGGGCCTCGAGGACGGCAAGCCCGCCGCCCCGAACATCCCGGCCGCCGACGCGATCTCCTCGCTCACGGCCCTGTCCGCGATCCTCATGGCGCTGTTGCGCCGGGAGCGCACCGGCCGGGGCGAGTACATCGACATCGCCATGTACGACGCCCTGCTCGCCTGGACGCCGAACGTCACCGGCCCGGTATTCGCGGAGGATGCGCACCCGGAGCCGGCCAACATGCGATCGTTCGGCGGCTCGGCCATGTACCGCATCTACGAGACGTCGGACGGGGAGTTCCTCGTGCTCGGCGGCTCGGAAGTCAAGTTCGCGCGCAACCTGCTCGCCGCGTTCGACCGTCTAGACCTGCTGCCGTTCGCGGAGCTGGAACCGGGCCCGGTGCAGGAGCCGCTGCGGGCGTTCTTCCGCGAACGTTTCCGGTCGCGGCCCCGCGCCCACTGGGAGCGCTTCCTCGAGCCCGTGGACTGCTGCTGGGCGTTCGTGCGCTCGCTGAAGGACGCCTTCGACGATCCCCACACCATCCAGCGCGAGATGTTGTTGCGCGATGCGACGGGGCACCGCCACATCGGCGTTCCCATCAAGTTCGCGAAGGAACCGGCCCGGCCGCGGCTGGAACTCCCCGCCTACGGCCAGCACTCGGCGGAACTCGGGGAGTCTGTCGGCCTCGCTTCAGCCGACCTCGCGGCGTTGCGCGCTCGGGGGACCATCTGATGCGCGCCCGAAGCAGCGGCGCCTAGCGGGCTTACCAGCGCATGGCGGGCGACCTCCTCGAACGGCTCGCGGCCCTCTCTGTCGAGACCGCCTATGCCGACCTGCCCGCGCCGGCGGTGTGCGCGACCCAGACCTTCCTGCTCGACACGCTCGCGGTCGGGGTTGCCGGACGCACCGGTCCCTGGCGCGACGAGACCCTGCGCTCCGCGCTCTCCTGGGGCGCCGGCGGCGCCTGCCGCATTCTCGGCGACGGCATCGCCGCACCGCCAGCGACGGCCGCCTTCGTCAACGCGTACCAGATGCACTGCCTCGAGTTCGACTGCGTCCACGAAGGGGCCGTGGCCCACGTCATGACCGCAGCGGCGGCCGCCGCCCTCGCCGAGTCCGAACGCGCCCCGGGGCGTGCCGTTGACGGGCGGCGCCTCGTGCTCGCGCTCGCGCTCGGGGTCGAGGTCGCGGCCGCCCTGGGCATTGCGGCAGACGCCCCGCTCCGCTTTTTCCGTCCCGCAACCGTCGGCGTCTTCGGCGCCGCGGTCGCAGTCGGGGTGGTCAGGAGTTTCGGCAGCGACGCCATCCGCCGTTGCTTCGGCCACGCGCTCGGGCAGGTCGCAGGCACCATGCAGGCCCACGAGGAAGGCAAGCCCTCCCTGCCGCTGCAGCTCGGAGCCGCCGCGCGGGCCGGCATCGTCGCCGCGGACCTGGCAGGAGCCGGGGTGCCCGCTCCGGACCACGCTCTCGAGGGGCGCCACGGCTACTTCGCCCTGTTCGAGACGCGTTTCGATGCCGCCGCCGTCGCGCGCACCGTCGGCGGCGCCTGGCGCGTGACCGAACTCAGCCACAAGCCCTATCCGAGCGGCCGGGCGACCCACGGCGGGATCGACGGCGTGCTCAGCCTGCGCGGCCGTGGCGTCCACCCGGACAACCTGGTCGACATGACGCTGGCCGCACCCCCCCTGATCCACCAGCTCGTGATCCGTCCCGCACGCACGGACATGGACGCGAACTACGCCCGGCTGTGTTTCGCCTACACGGGCGCCGCGGCCCTGGAGTGCGGTCGCGTCGGCATCGAGCATTTCACCGAAGCCGAGTTGCGGAGGCCGGCAAGGCTGGCGCTCGCGGGGCGTTTTGCGGCGAAAGTCAACGACACATCGGATCCGGCGGCGTTCGTGCCGCAAACGCTCACGGCGCGGCTGCGCGACGGCACTCGTCGGTCCGTGCGCATCGACGCGCTTCGCGGTTCTCCCGACCGACCGCTGTCGCGGGAAGAACTCGAAGCCAAGGTGCGGTCGTGCCTGCCCCGGGTGTACGGCGACGACGACCGGACTCGCCGCCTCATCGACACCGTGCAGGCGCTGCCAGAACTGCCGGACGCCCGGGCGCTGCTCGACCCGATCACGGACACCGCCCGGGCCAGACCGTGAGCGCGTTCCACCCATACCACCGCGCCGCGGACCTGGAGCGCCTCCTGCAGGACCATCCCATCGGCGACGCCTTCGAGACCTTCGCCCGGCGGATCGGTCGGGACGAGCTGTTCGCCCGGCAGGACCGCCTGTTCCGGCGCTGCGTCGCGCGGGCCTGGGAGACGGGCTTCTACCGGC
>VXNE01000410.1 GCA_009840715.1 Gammaproteobacteria bacterium | reverse complement strand
GTTCGGCATCTTCGGCACGCTGTTCGGCGCCGTGCTGCTGACCGAGGTCGGCGTGCTCGACTTCACGCTGCGCGAAGCGGCCGCGGTGGCGATCATCGGGGGCGCGGACGGTCCGACGGCCATCTACCTGGCCGGCCACCTGGCGCCGGACCTGCTGGGCGCCATCGCGGTGGCGGCGTACTCCTACATGGCCCTGGTGCCGCTGATCCAGCCGCCCATCGCGCGGCTCCTGACGACGCATCGCGAACGCTGCATCGAGATGACGCAGCAACGGGAGGTGTCGCGCAGGGAACGCGTGCTCTTCCCGATCGTGCTGCTGCTCCTGGTGGCGCTGTTCCTGCCCCCCGCGACGCCCCTGATCGGGATGCTCTGCTTCGGCAACCTGCTGCGCGAGTGCGGCGTCGTCGACCGTCTGGCCCAGACCACGCGCACGGCGCTCATCGACATCGTGACGATCCTCCTGGGGCTCGCCATCGGCTCGCGGCTGGGGGCGGAGCGTTTCCTGACGTTCGACACGCTCGGCATCCTGTTGCTGGGCGCCGTGGCCTTCGCCGTCGGCACCGCGAGCGGCGTGCTGATGGCCAAGGGCATGAACCTCGTGCTCCGGCGGCCGGTCAATCCGCTGATCGGGGCGGCGGGGGTCTCCGCCGTGCCGATGGCGGCCCGCGTCGTCAGCCGGCTGGGACAGGAGGCGAACCCCGGCAATGTCCTGCTCATGCACGCCATGGGACCGAACGTGGCCGGAGTCATCGGTTCGGCCGCGGCGGCGGGCGTCCTGCTGCTCTTCCTGGGGAAGGGCTGAGCGCCGTGCCGGGTACGCCGAGGTCGTCGCCGGGTCCCTTGCACCATCTGTAGTTCCTTGTCGGCGGCTGGGCGTCGGCGTCCCTGGGGGTCGGCGCGTGTTCTACAAGGCGGTCTCGCGGTCAGCGAAGCTGACGGTGAGCCGCTTGCCGAGCACCGCGGCCGCCCTGTCCAACGTCAGCAGGGTCACCGACGGGTTCTCGGGGTCGAGCAGGCGGGCCAGCGCGGAGCGGCTCGTCCCCATGCGCCGGGCCATCTCGCTCTTGCTGATGCGCAGGTCCGACATCGTCTGGCCAACCTGCCACGCCAAGACGCGCTTCACCGCGATCGCGTGCGCGTCGGCCAATGTTCCGTCTTCGTCAAGCAGTTCGTCGAGCGTGCTGCCGAGGTGGGGATTGCTGCCGTTGGTCATGTGGATGACTCCCACTTGCGTTTCCTCTCGAGTGCCAGGGCCATGTCCGCCCGCGGCGTGGTGCGTGTTTTCTTGACGAAGCCGTGGACCAGCACCATGTGGCCACCGGCCAGGAAGAACAGCACCCGGGCGGTCCTGTTCGCCAGATCGGTGCGCACTTCGAACAGCCCGTGTCCCAAGGGGCGGCAGTGGGGCATACCGACCGGCCAGCCGAACTCGACGGCCTTGATGTCCACGCCGATCTTGAAGCGATCCTCCTTGGCCATTGACTTCAACCACGCACGCACAGGTTCCGCGCCGTCCCCGGTACGATAGAACACGGCGGACACGCGCTTGGCCCCGACCATCTCGGTCCAATGTACCATAAAAGGTCCATGCGCGTTTGCCGATGGCTTGCACTCCGGTGGCATCGAGGGGCGCGCAACCCGCTTGGTGCATCCGTGTACAATTTTTCGCGACTGCCTTCCGGAGTTCCGATGCGCTTCCTGCTCGCCACCCTCGCACTGATGCTGGCGCCGATGACGGTGGCCCAGCAGGGGGACGTCTGGGTATCCCTTGCGAGCTTTCGGTCGGCCGACTCGGCGGAGAGCGCCCGGGCCGCGGCCTCGCAACGCCTCCCGGACACGGTCGGGGTGGTTCAGGCCGAGACTCCGGCAGGGGTCCTCTACCGCGTGGTCGCAGGCCCCTTCGGTACCCGCAACGCGGCCCTTGCACGATTGCCCGACATCCAGGCGAGTGGCTTCGTGGACGCTTGGCTCCTGCATACCGACATGCCGGCCGTGCGAGCGGCGCCGGCGGTCCTGCCGGTCGCGTCGGCGCCGGCCGTGGCCGAGCCCGAGACCGGAGATCCGGCGCGCGACCCATACGACCTGGCCGACCTCGACCTGGGCCTCGACCTGGACCTCGACCTGGACGCGGACCTGCCCATCACCGACCTCCTGGGTCTCGAGGAACTGGACTTGCCCGATCTCGACCTGGAGGATGTCCCCGGACTGGCGGCCCCCGTGGAACGCGATCCCAGCATCAAGCCGACGGAAGAACCGGCGTTCGAGGCGCCCGCCGACTACCGCTTGCACAAGCTGAAGCGCGGCGGATGATCCTCGGCCCGGGCAGGTGGCTGGGCCGGGGTTCCTATCGGGCCATCGACACCACCCAGGGGACACCGTTCAGCGTCGACATGACGCTCACGGAAGAAGAGGACGGGCGCCTCCTGGAGGCAGAACTCGAGGTGGAAGGCCAGTCCACGCTCGAGCTGACCATCTGGATCGTCCCGGACGAATACGGGGCGTACACCGTCACCGTGCGGGGACCGTTCCACGTGGACGGCACGGCGAAGCTCGAGAGCGCGCCGCACCTGGGGCTCCTTTGGTCCGAGGACGGCGCGACCCATGCGGCCTTCGCACTCTTCGAGTTGCGCGACACCTATGGCCTGCGCGGCTTCGCCCGAAACGGCGGCAACGCGGCGACCTGGGAACTGGCGCTGCGTCCGCAGTCGGAGGCGGTCGCCGGGGGTAACGTGGTCGCGTTCAGGGGCGGACGGCGCGGCTAATCGTTGACGACGACCACCTTGCCGATCACCTTGCGCCCGGCGATGAGTTTGAGCGCGTCCGCAGTCCGCGACATCGGCACCCGGTGCGAGATGTAGGGATGGATCCTCCCTGACGCCAGCCAGCCGAGAATGGTCTGGCGGTTGCGCTCGGCCCATTCCGGATCGTGCCGCTCGAGCGCCCCGATCGTGAAGCCGATGGCCTCGGCGTCCTTGATGAGCAGGTGATTCGTCTTCGCGAGCGCCGGCCGGGACCCCGAGCAGGATGAGATACACAGCTACGCGCCCCCGCGACACGCCGCCA
>VXNE01000070.1 GCA_009840715.1 Gammaproteobacteria bacterium | reverse complement strand
ATCCAGCGCGCGCCGACGGTGCCGGACCACGGGAAGTCGCCGATCGTGCCGGACATCTCGATCATGAAGTACGCGGCCAGCGTGTCCTCCGTGATGTTGAAGGCCTGGGAGGACGCCGTATTCGCCGCCACGAAGCGCCGCGGGTTGATCTCGTCCCGGCGCCCGACGAGGTACGTGGCCCGGACGTCATCGTGGTCCGGGAGGAGCCAGTCGGTGGGCCATGCGGCGCCGCTGATGCCGCTGAAAAGACCGTCGACCGGCACGTTGTAGTGGTTGACGTCGGTCAGCTTCTCGCCCGGGAAGTCGCCGTACCGGGGCCCGAACGCAAAGCTGCGCCGCTTCCAGAAGCGCTCCCGGTCGCGGAAGCTCAGGCCCGCGTGGAAGGCGGTGCCGTCGTCGAAGTGGTAGGTCGCGTCGAAGCGGTACTGCGTTTCCTCGTCCTCGGAGAGGTCCAGGCCGTCCCGGTAGAACATGAAGTCGTAGACGTTCGGGTCGAGCAGGTGCTCCTCGACGGTGATCTTCGGGATGTAGCCGTCCCGGATGTCGTACGTGAAGGGCACGGCCGGGATGTCGTAGTAGGTGTCGGGCCGGAATCGATCCCGGGTCCCCGTCGAGTGCGAGATGTCGAAGTTGAGCGTCCACTTCTCCGTGGGCGTGAACTTCGCGTTGACGGCGAACTGGTCGGTCACGATGTCTTCGGTCGCCGGCCGCTGCCAGGCACTTGGCCGGGCAGTTTCCGTGCGGATGTACGTTACGACCTGGTTCTCGTCGAGCATCACCTCCCTCGCGCCGTTCGCGAGCCCCGCCTGGTAGCGCCACGACGCCTGGAAGTCGTCAAAGTCGCGGTCCATCTGCGAATACAGGATGTCGACGGTGACGTCCCACTGCTCGTTCGGGCGCCACTGCAGCGCGGCACTCGCGTTGATCCGTTCGATGTCCTCGACCAGGACGCCCTGCCGGACGTTGCCGGGCGCGTAGCCGCAACCCACGTTGGGGTTCGCGATGCCGGGCAGGTTGCAGCCGCGCAGCAACTCGCCGGTCGCCAGGTTGATGGCGTTGTTGAACACCTTCAGGTCGTAGTCGGGGATGTTGAACCAGTCCTCGCGCGTGGTCCGGTCGTCACCCGCGACGCTGACCAGGAAGCCGAGCGTGTTGTCGGCGAACGAGTCGCTGTAGACCCCCGCGAAGCGGTAGCCGTTGTCGTCGGCCAGGTCGTCGTCCGTCATGAAGACGTTGCCCGCCATGATGCGTCGTCCGCCGTTGTCGAACGGCCGCCGGGTGCGGATGTTGAGCGTGCCGCCCATGCCGCCCTCCATGAGGTTGGCCTGCGCCGACTTGTACACTTCGACGGCCTGCACCAGCTCGGCCTGCATGGACTCGAAGCGGAAGGTCCGCTGCTGGCTGTGGTCGCCGATGTTGCCGGCGAATGCTTGCGTGCCGCCGGACAGCGCGCCGCGGCCGTTGACCTGCACGCGCGTGAACTGCGGGCCGAGACCGCGGATCGAGACCTGCGCGCCCTCGCCGCGCATGCGGTCGATGGCGACGCCGGAGACGCGCTGCAGCGACTCGGCGAGGTTCTGGTCCGGGAACTTGCCGATGTCCTCGGCGACGAGCGCGTCCATGACGTTGTCGGCGTCGCGCTTCATGTCGAGGGACTGGCGCAGACTGCCGCGGATGCCGGTGACGACGACCTCCTCGATGAGTTCCTCGTCGTCCTCGCCCTCGGCGAACACGGCTTGAGTGCCTGGCAGGGCCAGGGCGAAAGCGGCCGCGAACAGGGTTGCGCGCCGCGCAATGCGATAACAGAAGTTCATGGGTACTCCCCCCTTCTCTCCTGCCCCGAATTGAGACACGACTACATCAAAGCGTCAAGCTCAATTGATGTGGTGACTGGGCCCGTGGACGCGGGTGTAGGGGCGGCCTTTGTGGCCGCCCGTCTCGGCTGCATGCACGAATTCGCAACGGGACGGGACAGCCCTCCGATACCGAGCGCGAATTCGAGACGGGACGGGGCGAGCCCGTCCCCTACAGCCGAACGCGTACGCCGGCCTGCATGCGGCGTCCGCTGTTCGAGATGTAGAAGAGCTGCTCGCGCCGCGAGACCGGACCGACGATGTTGTACTGGTCGAGGTTCTCGTCCGTGAGGTTGATGGCCTCGAACACGACGGCGATCTTGTCCGTCAGCTGGTACCCGAACCCCGCGTCGAGTTGCCAGTAGTCGCTCGTGAACTGCGGGTTGCCCCGCAGGCTCGTGATCGAGGCCAGGAAGCTCTCGCGCTTGTTCCACGCGAGGCGGGCGCTGACCTTGTACTTCTCGTAGAAGATCACCGCGTTGGTGGTGTTGCGCGACAGGCCAGGCACGTCGAACGCGACGCCGCTGCTCGGGTTGATGAACTCGGCGTCGGTGTCTACCCACGTGTGGTTGAAGATCACGCCGAAGCCGTCCCACGGGGAGGGCAGTTGCGTGAACGAGTACTGCGCTGCGACCTCGATGCCGCCGATGAACGCCCCGTCCTCGTTGCTCGGACCCTGGTACAGCAGCCGCACGTTGCCGCCGGACTCCGGGTCGTACAGGGTGCTGCCGTCGGGCTCGACCCAGTCCCGGAGTTCGGTGATCTGAATGATGAACGAGTCTACCTGCTTGCCGAACGCCTGCAGCGCGATGATCGCGTCGTCCGTCGGATACCACTCGAGGCCGATGTCCAGTTGCTCGGCAATGTAGGGCTCGAGGTTCGGGTCGCCCTCCCGGACGCGGCGCAGGGTAGCGACCTTGTTGCCGCCGGGGTTCAGGTCGACGAACGCGGGCTGCGTCATCACCTTGCCCCAGGCGAAGCGCGCGATCAGGTCCTCGCGCAGTTCGAACTTCAGGTTCAGCGACGGCAGTACCTCCGCGAACTTGTTGCCGTGCGTCTGGAACTCGGCGGGCCCGAGATCGAACTCCCACCGGCCTGCCGCTTCCAGGAAGACCATCTCCTCGACGGGCTGCACGTTGCCGGTGGAGGCGCGGTCGATCTGGATCCAGCGCGCGCCGACGTTGCCGGACCAGGGGAAGTCGCCGATCGTGCCG
>VXNE01000161.1:2873-3088 GCA_009840715.1 Gammaproteobacteria bacterium | reverse complement strand
TCTTCGGGTTCGTCAGCACCTCGCCGTTGAAGTCATCGATGGCCTGGTCGAAGATCGGCACCTTGGAGACGTAGCCCGCGTTGCCGAAGACGGACCACTCGGGTGTCAGGTTGCGGCCCAGGCCGCCCTTGACCTGGTAGCCGTGCAGGTTGCCGCTCTCGAGGACCAGCTCGCCGCCGGTGGCCGGGTCGCGGGCGAAGTGGTCCGTGTAGTGG
>VXNE01000161.1:0-2863 GCA_009840715.1 Gammaproteobacteria bacterium | reverse complement strand
GCGTAGATCGAGCCGGCCGCGGTCGCCCTCTCCGCCTGGATGTGTCCGCCGAACCAGTCGACGTCGTTCGTGTTGAAGTAGTTGATCTTGTCGCCGTAGGTGGCGTTGCGGGGGCCGGTGAAATCGTTGGCTTCGTCGACCCAGTACTGGCCGCCCAGGAGGTCGCGCACATCGCGGTAGTGGTCGATCGAAGCGGTGCGCCAGTCGATCCCGATCTCCGCCGTGATGTCACCGGCGAACTCCCTCCTGAGCTTCGAGATCGCGCCCAGCGTCCACTGGTTGTTCACCGAGGACCGCAGGATGCCGAGAGAGGGTCCGTTGGCCCGGTTCTCGGCGATGGTCGCGTCCCAGTCGGCCACCCTCTGCCTGTAGGTGTAGTCCCAGGCGAGCGATCCGAGCGTCCCGCTTCCGCCGCCCCTGCCTCCGGAATAGTAGGCCACCGTCGACCAGGTCAGGCCGTCGGCGAGGCGGGCGTAGTAGTTGAGATTGACCTGCGGCTTGTGGAAGTAGTTCTCGCGCTCGTTGATGTAGTCGTCGCCGAATCGGGAGAAGGTCCCCTTCTTGGGGCCGATGCTCGCGTACTGCGTCTCCCGGTACGAGCGGCTCACGGTGTTGACGTTCGGGCTCCAGAATCGCCCCGCCTCGGCGATCGCCGCGATCGCAGCATCGCTGACGCCGATCTTTCTCGCGAAGCCGTGGTCGATCTGCGCCGGGTTGAGCTTGTAGAGGTTCTGGCCGTGGGACTGGGGCGCCCCCACGGCATAGAGCTCGAGGCGGTGACGGTCGTTGATCACGAAGGCGGCCGCGCCGTAGTAGGCCCAGGCGTCGGTCCAGGTGGCGAGGGCGCCGTTGGTGCTGAAGAAGCCGTCCCCCTGCTTGCGGACGAGGTTCCCGGTAAAGGCGAACCTGCCGATGTTGCCGGTGCTGGCCGTGAGGGTCTCCTTCAGGAAGCCGCGGCTACCGAACTCCTGCTTGTAGCCCAGCCCCGGCGCGATCGCGGTGGGGTCGGTGATGACGTTCAGCGTACCGCCGATCGAAGGCGTGGCCAGGTTCACGGCCGCCAGCCCGCGCTGGACCTGGATGCTGCTCGCGGCATCCCCCAGCCCGTCCCAGTTGGACCAGTAGACCCACCCGTTCTCCATATCGTTGACCGGAACGCCGTTGATCATGACGGCCGTGTTCCTCTGGTCGAATCCGCGGATGTTGATCCGTGCATCACCGGATCCGCCGCCCTGCATCGTCGCGTAGACGCTGGGCGTCGTGTTGAGGACCATGGGGAGGTCCCGGGAGCCCAGCTGCTGCTGGATCTGGACCTTGTCCACATCCGTGAAGGCGACGGGCGTCTGGCGTTCGACCGCCCGTGTCGCCAGGACCTCGACGGCGTCGAGGGCGATCGCCTCCCTCGGGAGCGTCAGCTCTAGGGTGCGGGCTTCACCCGGCGAGAGGACGATGCCGTCCCGCATCTGGGGGCCGTAGCCGATCGTCCGGGCGACGACGACATGGGGCTCGCCCGTCCGGAGTCCCGCGACCGTGAACGATCCGTCGGACTGGGTCACCGCACCGCTCTGGCTCCCCGTGTTCTGGTTCGTGACGATGAGCTGGACGCCCGGAATGCCGGAGCCCTCCTCATCGGTGACCCGTCCCCGCACGCTCGCATCGCTCTGGGCGTGGGCAACCGAGGGGACGAAGGAGATCAGGGCGCCTGCAAGCGCCATGCACAGCATGCCGCGGCTACGTCGCATGGGAATCCACTCCTGATGGCGTGAAACGATGGCTGCACCGATGCCCGCGACAACCTAGAGGCTCGGACCGCGTTGATGGACCCCTCGGCATGCCTCGAGTTCGTGGTTGTCGGGCCCGCCCCATCGTGCGGCAGGCCGTCCGGTACCGGCCAACAACCGTAGGCAGCCGGAGCGTCGACACGGTAACGCAGGTGAAGAATGTCGGTAACTCCGTATCGAACGGCTCGTCCGTGACCGTTCCCGGCCCGGAAACGCCATCGATAGCTCGCCTCCGGGAGCTCAGTCCAGCCCCCTGTGATGGATCCGGGCGACTGCATGGCCCGAGTGGGCGAGATCGGCGCCCTGCACGATCACACTTGCTCGCCTTCGAGCGCGTCAGAGATCTGGCGGGGTTCCGGGCCCGGAGATCCCGGTGCATTCGCCAATATTTTATCTTCGCGGGCAAGGATCATGACCTCCGGGTCGGGGAGGAGCGCACTCGAGCGGCATGAGAGCCGTCTGATCGAGTACGCGGGCGGACTCCTTGTTTTTTCTGTGTGTCGAAGCTGCAGAGCCGTCACTCCCGTGCCGTTTAGTGCGGCGTAGCGGGCACGATTCGGAGTCGCTGCCCGCGTTAACGCCGACGGAAAGGGGTGATAGCTTATGTAATTCCCTTACTGTAAATGAGTTACGATTTCTTGGAGCGTAGGCTCTCTACCATTCTATCCGCCGCAATGAAACGGTTTCTGCTGGCTCTTGCTAGCCGTAGACGAACTCCCGCATACGCCAAGCCACTGGATTCCGCGCAACGGGAGACCGACGATCAACGGGTGATGAAACAACCTCGGGTGCCGGGTTGTCACGCCGTGAGCCCCTCCCGCCTGCGCCAGCAGGCCACGCGACCGCATGGTCAGTCCTCCTCGAATTCCTCAGTCGCGCGGTTCCAGAGGGCTCGGCTCCATGAGCTGGCATCCGCGGACGGCTCAAGGTCCGATGCGCTTACCCATCTCTTTGCCCGTTGGTCTCCGGGCATTTCGACCTGGTACATTAGGTTGCCGTCCATCATGGTTGGCTGAATGACGGTCACGTCAACTGCCACGTGGCCTTGTTGCCGCCGGCAAACGGTGGAGCCGGGTGTGAAC
>VXNE01000138.1 GCA_009840715.1 Gammaproteobacteria bacterium | reverse complement strand
TGGCGCTGATCCGGTCGGGCGACAGCCCCAATCGGCGATAAAATGCTCCTTCCACGTTCGGGCGCCCGGCAACGTGACCATCTTCGATCTGGGCATGCTTCCAGCACCGCAGAGACGTCTGTGGAGCGCGCTCGGTGACACGCCCACCGACTTCGTGCTTTACGGCGGCACGGCCCTTGCGCTCCGGCTGGGGCACCGTGAGTCCGTCGACTTCGACTTCTTTTCGCGGGAGCCCTTCGCGCCCGAGGACCTGAGGAAGCGCATCGGCTACCTCAATGCCGCGCGAACGCTGCAGCAGTCCGAAAACACGCTGACATGCGTCGTGGCTCGCGAAGGCGACGTGCACGTCTCGTACTTAGGCGGGCTCGACCTCTGTTCTGTGCACGAGCCTGACCGCGCCGACGGAGCCGGTATCTTCGTGGCTTCCCTGCTCGACCTGGCCGCGACCAAGGTGACAACCGTACAGGCCCGGGCGGACGCCAAGGACTACCTGGAAATCGACGCGCTGCTCGGCGCGGGCGTCACGCTGGAGGACGCGCTCGGAGCCGCCGGGGCGGTGTATGGAGGTGGCTTCAATCCGCTGCTGACGCTCAAGGCGCTCACCTATTTCGGGGAAGGCGACCTGGACGCGGTGCCGACCGTGGTCCGCGACCGACTCGCGACCGCCGTCGCCAGCGTGGACCCGGGACGCCTCCCGACGTTCGAGCCGCGACCCTGGTTGAGGCGCACGTAGCGTGACCGCGAGTCGCGACGCCGAACTCCGCGCCGTCGCCCGGCGGGTGGTCTGGTTCAAGCCGCCGGAGGAGGCCCTGCGCGACACGGTGTTCTTCCTGAACCACGTGATGACCTTCGGCGACGTGGACGACGTCGTCACGATGCGCGATCACTTCGACGACGAGACCCTGCGGGACGCCCTGCGACGCGCTCACCCAGGCGTGTTCGATCCCCGCTCCTGGGCCTACTGGCACGCCGTGCTGTGCGGTACGCCGGCGCCGCCGCTGCCCGTACGCCGGATACCGGGTATCGAGGGCGCCGTTCCCCTGGCCTGGCCGTTCCGAAGCAGGGACGCGGCCCGTCCCGACTGAGACCGCCCGACGCCTCGCTCTCACCCGTACAGGTGCATGCGCAGCGGATCGAGCGACAGCAGGCCGCCGCAGTCCTCCTGGTAGGCCGCAAGGTACTTCGCGGCACGCCGGCCGCGGCGATTCGCGTCGGTGTGGCCGCGGTAGCCGTACACGATGCCCTGCTGGACCAGCACGGCGAAACGCGGCGGATTGCGTTGCAGCGTCTCCTCGGGGACCTGGTCGGCGAGGTCCTCCTCGGTCCGCATGAACGGGCGCGCCATGAGCACCGGCATGCTCATGCGCAACCCGGTCGCGGTCCTCGGGAAGGCGCCGTGCCACGTGTTCCCGTGCCATAGGATGAGGGACCCCGCCGGCGCCTCGATGGCGACGGCCCGTGGATTCTGCTCGCCCAGTCCCTCCTCCCCGCGCGGCGCCCGGCCCCACTTGTGGCTGCCCGGCACGAACGCCGTGGCGCCGTTCGCCCGGTCGAAGTCCGTGAGCAGGTACGTCGCGTTGCAGACGAGCGCCTCGTGGGGGTACGGCGAGGGCAGCAACGTGTCGCAGTGCAGGTCCACGGGCGTCTCGTTGGGTCCCTTCAGAAAGCAGCCCATGCTCGACAGGACGACCCCGTACCCGCAGAGATACGTGGTCATCGCCAGGAGCACCGGGTTCATCAGCGCCTCCTCGAAGACCGGCCCCTCCAGGATGAGCGACTGCATCAGTTCGCCGAACGGCGAGTCGCCGCCTTCCTTCGCGAAGCGCTTCCGGTAGCCGGCGTGCGTGCCGCCCGTGGCCAGGTCGGGACGTACGCCGTTGCGGGCCTCCGCCACGTCGAGCACCGCGTCCCGCAGCCGTTCGGCGAGGCCATCCGGCGTGGCCAGTTCCGGCGGTATGACGGTGAATCCGTGGGCGTCGAGATCCGCCACGTGGGCAGTCAGCTCCAACGCGCGGATCTCCTGCCAGATCGCCGCGAGGGGATCGGGGGCGCCGTCTCCGGAATCCGCACCGTAGGCCGCCATGTACTGTCCTCCTTGGGTCAGAGTTCCGCCGCGGCTTCCCCCAACGCCTCTTCGCCGAAGCGCGCCACCGCATCCAGCGTGCGTTGCACGTCGTCCCACGTCGTCGTGTGGTTGATGATGCACATGCGCAGCGCGAACACGCCCTTGAGCGACGTCGACGACAGGAACGCCAGGTCGTCCCAGAACATCCGCGCGAGCACGGCCCGGTTGACGCGTTCGAGCGTTGCTTCGTCCAGGGCCGTTTCGCTTGCGGCCACCCGGAAGCAGATGATCCCGAGAGATACCGGCGTCAGCACTTCCAGGAACGGACTCTCGCCCACGTAGTCCTCCGCCCGGCGAGCGAGGTCGAGACCGCCCTGGACGGCGTCGCGGAACGCGGCCATGCCGAAGGTCTGCACGGACATCCAGACCTTCAGCGCACGCGCGGCGCGGCTCAGTTGCTGGCCGCGGTCGGAGAAGTTCGGGTGGTTCGCGCCCCACACGGTGTCCTGCAGCACATCGTGGCCGATGGCGAACGCGTTCTCGAGGTGCTGCATGTCCCGCACCATCAGCGCGCCGGCCTCGTATGGCTGGAAGAACCATTTGTGCGCATCGAGGCCGATGGAGTCCGCGCGCTCGATGTCCCGGAGCAACTCGCGGCCCTGTTCCGTCACCACCGCGAATCCGCCGTAGGCCGCATCGACATGCAGCCAGATGTCCTCCTTCTCGCAGAAGTCCGCCATCGCGCCCAGCGGATCGATGGCCCCGGAACTCGCCGACCCGGCGTTGGCGCAGACCGCGACCGGCGCCAGGCCGTTCCCTCGATCCTCGGCCACCATGCGCGCGAGCGCTGCCGTGTCGATGCGGAAGGCGTCGTCGGTCGGCACGAGGCGTATGCACTCGCGGCGGACGCCGGCGATCAGCGCCGCGGGCTTCCGGGCCGGGGGGATGCAGTGTCATATTAAAAAAAAACCACCCCCGCGACAAAAGCGGAAGAGGGGATGGGGGGGGGGGGGGTTAAAAAAAAAA
>VXNE01000192.1 GCA_009840715.1 Gammaproteobacteria bacterium | reverse complement strand
AGGTCACGCACGATTCCGGCAACGGGACGGGACAAGCCCGTCCCCTACGGTCGCCCGTCTCCAGGTCACGCACGATTCCGGCAACGGGACGGGACAAGCCCGTCCCCTACGGTCGCCCGTCTCCAGGTCACGCACGATTCCGGCAACGGGACGGGACAAGCCCGTCCCCGACGGTCGCCCGTCACCAGGTCATGCACGAATCCGGCAACGGGACGGGACAAGCCCGTCCCCGACGGCGACCGGCCGCGTCATCTCGGCGTGCGTTTCCCGGTGTACCAGGTCACCGGCCGGGCGTCCGCGTCGACCCGGCCCCCCACGTCGAGCACCATGGCGAACAGCGCCATGCGCACCAGGACGCCGTTGTCGGTCTGCCGGAAGATCGCGAGGTTCGGGTTGGCGTTCAGGTCCTCGTCCAGCTCCTGGGCCTGGGACCGCGAATCCCGGGGCAGGGGATGCATGATCACCGTGTTCGGCTCGCAGTGTTCCGTGTAGATGGCCTCGTTCAGCCGGAACAGCCCGCGGTAGCGGTCCGCCTCCTCCTGGGACGGAAAGCGCTCCTCCTGGGTGCGGGTGACGTAGACGATGTCCACGTGGTGGATGCCGGCCTCGAGTTCGTGGCCCTCGTTGACCGCGTGACCCCGCGCCCCAAGCCCGGCGGCGATCTCCCGGGAGACCTCCAGGCCGGGCGGCGACACGAGGTTGAACGTCACCGCGTCGAACAGCGCCAGGAGCTTGCACAGCGAGTGCACGGCGCGGCCGTACTTCAGGTCGCCGACCAGCGCGATGCGCAGGCCGTCGATCCCGCCCCCCCGCGCGCGCATCTCCTTGCGCACGGTGTACAGGTCGAGCAGCGCCTGGCTCGGATGCTCGTTCGGCCCGTCGCCGCCGTTGATGACCGGTACCCGGGAGGCTTCAGCGAAGGCGCTGACGGAACCTGGCTCCGGATGGCGCATGACGATCACGTCGCTGTAGCCGGAGAGCACCCGGGCCGTGTCGTGCAGCGACTCGCCCTTGGCGAACGAGGTCTCCCGGATCTCGGTGGTCTCGCGCACCTCGCCCCCGAGGAGGTTGAAGGCGCTGCCGAACGAGATGCGCGTGCGCGTGCTCGGCTCGAAGAACATGTTGGAGAGGATGGCGCCCTGCAGGACGCGCGTGATGCGCTCCCGTCGCGCGTACGGCTCCATGGTGTCGGCCACGTCGAAAAGGCGCTCCACATCCGTTCGTTCGAACTGGTCGACCGAGAGGATGTCCTGTCCGACGAAATTCACCCGGGCTCGGGAGTCGCTTGCATCCTGCGACATTCTATCGCCAAAGGCGCCGTCTCCGGGAACGGTCGGCGCCAGCCCGCGTCCCTAAAAGCCCACGCGCACGCCTATGGACGCGGTGCGGTCCCGGTTCGGCCGCGCCCCGTACGGATGCCTGCCGAGCAGGTCCTCGGCCCCCGTGAGGTTGTCTACGCGGGCAAGCAGCGCGACCCGTTCGCTTACCGCCCACGACCCCGCGACATCCACCGTCACCGTGGCATCCGTAACCTCGAAGCGCCCACACGAGGCCCGCACGCACACCGCGTCGACGTAGTGCACGCCGGCGTAGGCTTCGAACCGTCCCCACAGCCATCCCAGCGTCGCGTGGGCCTGCCACTCGGGGATGTACGGAATCGGATCGCCGCGGCCGACATCGCCGAAGAAGTCGGTGTCCGCGATGTCGGAGTCGAAGTGGGCGTCGATCCAGGTGACGTCGAGGTCGAACGGGACCGCGAATCCGCGCGCCTGGACCAGTTCCCTCCCGAACTGGAACTCGATGCCCCGCACGGTTGCCGCGTCGCCGTTGAAGGCGTCGCCGATGTCGCAGTCGGCGCCCGACGACGCCGTGCATTCGCCGAGCAGGTTGTCGTAGTCGCTCAGGAACGCCGTGGCCTCGATCCGCGTCCGCGGACCCGCGCGCCGAACGCCGAACTCGAAGTTGACCGCTTCCTCCTCATCCACCTGCGGCGCGTTGCTCGGTGCGGTGAAGCCCTTGTGCACACCGGCGAAAACGCGGAGCGCCTCGCTCGCGCGGAAACTCACGCCGACGCCGGGCAGCCACACGCGCGTCGTGTTCTCCCGTGTGTCGCGGAAGTTGGCGCGCGCCCGGGACGCCGGGTTGGCCGTGCGGCCGGCCCGCGTCTCGTAGCGGGTGCGCCGCTGGTCGATGTCCTCGTGGCGCAGGCCGGGCGATACGGTCCACCGGCCGAACTCGATGCGGTCGTGGACGTACAGGGCCACCGCGCGGGCCTCCTGCACCCGATTGCCGGCGTTGCCGAGCAGGCCCCGGTCATCCAGCACGAGGCGTCCGTCCTCCTGGTGGTACGTGCTGTTGCGCTGCAGCCGGTCCTCCTCGTCCTCGTGGAAGCGCAGACCCACTTCGATCGCATGTTCCGTCGCCCCGAGGACTGCCCGGGTCTCGAAGGCGAACTGGACGCCGCGGGAGAAGTACTCGCGCGCGTTCGACCGCAGCTGGATGCTCCCGGGCGCCGTGTCGGTCTCGCCGTGCAGGATGGCCCGCAGCTCCTGCGCGGAGTGCCCGTCGAGCCCTTGTCCGAGATTGACCGCGCGGATGACGTTGAACCAGCTCGTGCGCGAAAACGCCCCGGCATCGGCGCTGCCACCGAAGTCGATCCCTTCCGTCTTGAACCAGTCGCGCTCGTGCTCGTTCAGGTAGGCCGTGGACGTGAACCGCGTGGCTTCGGTCAGGTCGTAGTCGTAGCGGACGATGACGTGGTCGTGCGCGGTCTCGATCCGGTCGAGTGCGGACAATCCGTAGCGCCGAAACGGGTCGGCGGCGAAGTCGCGGTCCGCGAGCCCGAGATAGCTCTGGTCCGACGCCTGGTCGGCCACCTGCAGCTTGAGTTCGAGGCCGTGGCGGGAGTCCCGCGGGGCGTAGCGCAGCTTCACCGTGTAGTCGCGCACGTCGAGACCGGTGCTCCGCCGGCTTCGGTCGATGTCCTGGAAGCCGTCCGAGAACCACTGGTGGGTCTCGACGAGGAAGCCGAACCCCGCGTCGGTCACGCCACCGTAAGTGGCGTGGGCCCGCCAGGTCGCGTCCGGGCCCGCGGTGG
>VXNE01000197.1 GCA_009840715.1 Gammaproteobacteria bacterium | reverse complement strand
GGGCGCCCCCCCCCCCGTCTGCGCTTCCGCCCCGCCGCTAGGGCCCGCGCCCCGCGGGGGCACTGCGCGCCGGGGGCGCGGCCGCGGGCGGGGACAAGCCCCGCCCCTACATGTTCGGGTAGTTCGGCCCGCCCGTCCCCTCCGGCACCACCCAGTGGATGTTCTGCGCGGGGTCCTTGATGTCGCAGGTCTTGCAGTGCACGCAGTTCTGCGCGTTGATCTGGAAGTGCGGCGCGCCGTCCTGTTCCACCACCTCGTAGACGCCCGCCGGACAGTATCGCTGGGCCGGTTCGTCGAACATCGGCAGGTTGTCGCGGATCGGCAGGTCCGGGTCCTTGAGGGTCAGGTGGCAGGGCTGGTCCTCCTCGTGGTTGGTGTTCGAGAGGAACACCGAGGAGAGCTTGTCGAACGACAGCACGCCGTCCGGCTTCGGGTAGTCGATCGGCTTCGCCTGGGCGGCGGGCCTGAGCTGGGCGTGATCGGGATGGGGTTCCTCGAAGGTGAAGCCCATGCGGCCACGGGCGATCCGCTGGTCGAACCAGGCAAAGGCCGCTCCCGGCAGGGTCCCGAGCCGGTGGACCATCGGCGCCACGTTGCGTGAGCGGTGGAGTTCCTCGAAGAGCCAGGAGTCCCTGAAGCGGTCGTCGAAGTCCCCGAGTCCGTTCCCGGCTTCCCCGCGACCAAGGGCGTCGAACACGGTCTCCGCGGCGAGCATCCCGGACTTCATGGCGGTGTGGGAACCCTTCACCTTGAGCTGGTTGAGGAAGCCGGCGTCGTCGCCGATCAGCATCCCGCCGGGAAACGTCGTCTTCGGCAAGGCCTGCAGACCCCCCTTGACGACCGCGCGGGCCCCATAGGCCACCCGCGTCCCGCCCTCGAGCACGTCCGCCACCACGGGGTGATGCTTGTAGCGCTGGAACTCGTCGAAGGGACTCAGGTGCGGGTTACGGTACGACAGGTCCACGATCAGCCCGACGGACACCTGGTGGTTCTCGAGATGGTAGAGAAAGGCGCCACCTCCCGTCCCGCGGATCGCCGTGTGTCCGAGGGGCCAGCCGAGCGTGTGCACCACCCGACCCGGGACGTGTCGCTCCGGGTCGATGTCCCACAGTTCCTTGAGCCCGATGCCGTAGTGCTGCGTGCCCGTCGCGAGCTCGTAGCGGGCCATCAGTTCCTTGCCGAGGTGTCCGCGGCAGCCCTCCGCGAACAGGGTGTACGGGGCGCGGAGCTCGAACCCCGGCTGCCAGGCGGCCTTGCGCTCGCCGGTCGCCGAGATGCCCATGTCGCCCGTGGCGACGCCGACCACGCGCTCGCCCTCGTAGAGCACTTCCGAAGCCGCGAACCCCGGGAAGACGTTGACGCCGAGCGCCTCGGCCTGCTCGCCGAGCCAGCGGCAGAGGTTGCCGAGGGAGAGCGCGTACTTGCCCTCGTTGCGCATGTCCACGGGCAGGGCGAAGCGGGGTGCTTTCAGGCGGTTCCTGTCGTTGGGGAGGTAGTAGAAGAGGTCCTCCGTAACGGGATTGTCGAGCGGCGCGCCGCGCTCGGCCCAGTCGGGGTACAGCTCCTCGAGGGCGCGCGGCTCGAAGACCGCGCCCGAAAGGATGTGGGCTCCGATCTCGGAACCCTTCTCGACGAGGCAGACGGAGACCTCCCGGCCGGACGCCTCGCCGAGCTGCGCAAGCCGGATCGCCGCCGCGAGCCCCGCAGGGCCTCCCCCGACGACCACGACATCGAAATCCATGGACTCACGCTGCGCTTCGGACACGGGAACTCCTCGGAAAAACCGCGCTTGGCAGTATAGCGCCCGGTGGCCGGACGGTTGTCGCACCGGGTCCAAACGGGGAGAATACCGCGCTCGCTGCGGCCCCCCGAAGCGTACGAGGAGTTCATGAAAGTACTGGTCCCCGTAAAGCGCGTCGTCGACGCCAACGTCAAGGTGCGCGTGAAACCGGACGGCACCGGCATTGACCTGACCAACGTCAAGATGGCCGTCAACCCGTTCTGCGAGATCGCCATCGAGGAGGCGGTGCGGCTCGTCGAGGCAGGCGTCGCGGAGGAGGTCATCGCCGTGTCCGTCGGCGGTACCGCGTGCCAGGAACAGCTCCGCACCTGCCTTGCGCTCGGCGCCGACCGCGCCATCCTCGTCGAGACGGACGAGGACCTGCAGCCGCTCGCCATCGCGAAGATCCTGCAGTCCATCTACGAGCAGGAAGCGCCCGGGATCGTCATCTTCGGCAAGCAGAGCATCGACGGGGACAACGGCCAGACCGGCCAGATGTTCGCGGCGCTCACCGGCCTGGCCCAGGGGACCTTCGCCTCGGAACTCACCGTCGCCGACGGCAGGGCGCAGGTGGTCCGCGAGGTCGACGGCGGCTTGCAGACCGTGTCCCTGAGCCTGCCGATCGTGGTCACGACGGACCTCCGGCTCAATGAGCCGCGCTACGCCTCCCTCCCCAACATCATGAAGGCGCGCAAGAAACCGCTCGACGTCACCACGCCCGATGCCCTCGGCGTCGATGTCGCGCCCCGTTTCGAGGTGCTCAACGTCGAACCGCCTCCGGGACGGTCCGCGGGCGTCCTCGTGGAGTCCGTCGACGAGCTCGTGGAAAAACTGAAGAACGAAGCGAAGGTGATTGAATAATGGGCACTCTTGTCGTCGCCGAACACGACAACCAGGCGCTGCGCCCCGTCACGCTGAACGTCCTCGCCGCGGCGCTCGAGATCGGCGGCGAGATCGATCTGCTAGTCGCGGGCGCGGACTGCGGCGCGGTCGCCGAGACCGCGGCTTCGGTTCCGGGCATCGCTCGCGTGCTGTGCGCGGACGATGCGGCCTACGCGCACCACCTGGCCGAGAACATGGCCCTCCTCGTCGCCGAACTTGGCTCGGCCTACGACCACATCCTCGCCGCGCATACCACCACCGGCAAGAACTTCCTCCCCCGCGTGGCGGCACTGCTCGATGTCGCAATGATCTCCGACATCATCGGCGTGGACGCCCCCGACACTTTCAAGCGCCCGATCTACGCCGGCAACGGCATCGCCACGGTCCGGTCTGACGACGCGAAGAAGGTCATCTCCGTGCGCGGCACGGGCTTCGAC
>VXNE01000454.1 GCA_009840715.1 Gammaproteobacteria bacterium | reverse complement strand
TGGTGTAAACCCCACCGCCCCCCGCCGGCGACGGGTCGCGGCGGCTCTTCACGAGCCGGGCCCTGGGCAACGAAAGCCCTTCGTACTTCGCCATCAACCGGAACAAGCGGGCCATCTGCGTCGACATCAAGACGCCGGAGGGGCTGGAGGTCGTGGACAAGCTGGTGGCCGGGGGCGACGTCCTCATCCACAACTACCGTCCTGCCACGGCCAAGCGCCTCGGCGTCCACTACGAGCGCCTTTCGGAGATCAATCCGCGGCTGGTCTACGTCGAACTGTCCGGCTACGGCAAGCAGGGCCCTTACGCCGACCGCGGCGGCTACGACCTGATGCTTCAGGCGCTGACCGGCATTATGCACCGCCGCATTCCTCCCGAAGACACGCCGATCGGGGCGGGCGTCTGGGCCACGGACTGCTCGATGCCGATGATGCTGGCCTACGGGATCGCACTCGGCCTCTACAACCGCGAGCGCACCGGGAAGGGAACGCGGCTGGAGACGTCGTTGATGAACGCCGCGCTGGCGATGCAGCACGTCGACCTGGTGCAGACCTCGCGCGACAGCGACTCTGGAGGCGAACGCGCCGGCGCCGACCAGGCCGTCTTTGCTCCCTATCTCTGCGCCGACGGCCAGTGGATCCTGCCCGTCGCGCTCAGCGACAAGGAGTGGGTGCGCATCTGCCACGCGATGGAGATTCCCCACCTCGCCCACGACGAGCGCTACGCGACGGCGCAGTCCCGAGCCGAGAACTCGGAGGACATCTACGGTCTGCTGCACGGGCTCTTCGAGACGAAGACCCGCCAGGAATGGCTCGACGCCTACCGCGACCACGACGCCCTAGCCGTCCCGATCATGGACCGCGCCGACGTGCTCTCGTCGGAACAGGTGACCGCCAACGGCATGCGGCTCGAATTCGACCACCCCACCGCGGGGCGCGTGGTCAGTGTCAACACGCCGCTGCGCTTCCCCGAGCAGCCGCCCGAGTTCCGGCGGCGGCCCCCGCTTCAAGGCGAGCACACCGACGAGGTGCTGCGCGACCTCGGTTACAACGAGGCGGAACTGTGCAGACTCCGGGAGGCGGGCATCGTCAAGTGAGGCCCGCGCGTCCCCTGCTTCGCCTCCTGCTCCTTACCGCCCTCACGGGCGCGGCTGCGCTCGCCGTGGCGGCCTGCGACAGGGTCGAACTCCCGACACCGGAGCCGGGCGAACGCCGCATCGAGGTCGACCTGCGTAACTTCGAATTCCGGCCCGCCGTGATCGAGGTCGAGACCGGCGAGTTGATCGGCTTCGAGCTCACCTCCTCCGACATCCGCCACACATTCAACGTGCCCGGGACAGGTATGGAGACGGAGGTGCGCGCCGGCGTTCCCGTGCTCGAACGGTTCACGTTTGAGCGGCCCGGCGAGTACACGGTGCTCTGCACCATCGCCGGTCACGCCGACGCCGGCATGGTCGGCAAGATCGTCGTCCGCTAGCGGGCGGTGGTAGGATTGGCCGCACCACGGCGGGAGGGGAGCGGCGCGAATGACGGACCCCATCGTCTTCAAGGGGCTCAAGGTCCTCGACATGTCGTGGATCGGCGTGGGCCCGCTCACGATGCGGTACCTGGCGGACTTCGGCGCCACCGTGATTCGCGTCGAGTCCGTTACCCGTCCCGACAACTCGCGGACGGTGTCGCCGTTCAAGGGCGGCCAGCCCGAGTTCAGCCTCGGGCAGTTCAATGCAAACTTCAACACAAGCAAGCTCGACCTCGGGCTCAACCTGGCGCTGGAAGAAGGACGAGACGTCATCCGCCGTCTCCTGCGCGAATGGCAGCCGGACGTGCTCGCCGAGAGCTTCACGCCGAAGACGATGGGCAAGTGGGGGCTGGACTACGAGCAGGTCGACGTGAAGCGGCCCGGCATCGTCTACCTCAGCACCTGCCAGCAGGGCCACACCGGCCCCCACCGGGACTTCGCCGGCTACGGCACGCAGGCGACGTGCCTGGCCGGGTTCCACTCAGTCACCGGCTGGCCTGACAAGGAGCCGGTGGGCCCCTACGGCGCCTACACCGACTTCGTGAACCCGCCGAACGCGCTGGTTGCCGTCTTGTCGGCGTTGGAGTACCGGAGGCGCACCGGCAAGGGCCAGTACCTCGACCTCTCCCAGTTGGAGTGCGCCATCCATTACCTCGCCCCGGCGGCGCTCGACTACACCGCCAACGGCAGATTGCCGGGGCGCGTGGGGAACCGCGACCCGCACTACGTGCCGCACGGCGTCTATCCCTGCGAGAACGAGGACGAGACCCGCACCGGCGGCGCCTGGTGCGTTATCGCGGTGAGCGACGACGAGGAGTGGCGCGCCCTGGTGCGAGCGATGGGGTCACCGTCGTGGGCCGTCGAGGAGCGCTTCGCCACGGCGGCGGGCCGCCGCGAGTACGAGAACGAGATCGACGGACGCATGGAGGCGTGGACGCAGGGCTTCACCATGCACGACCTCATGCGGCGGCTCCAGGAGGCGGGCGTGCCTTCCGGCGCGGCGCAGGCCGGGGCCGACTTGTGGACCGACCCGCAGCTCAAGCACCGAGGCTATTTCCGCTGGCTCGACCATCCGGTCAAGGGTCCCATGCCTTACGAGGACGTGCAGGCGTTGCTACCCAAGACGCCGGGCAGGCCGCGCTGGGCCTCCCCGCTGGTAGGCCAGGACAATGATGAGGTGCTGAAGGGCATCCTCGGCATGTCCGATGCCGAGGTCGCCGGGCTCGCCGAGCGGGGCGTCCTAGAGACCGCCTAGCTCGCGCTAGCGCGATGCGCCGTAGAGCCGCAGCGCGTTGTCGCGCAAGACCTGTCGCTTGAGCTCGTCGGTCATGTCGTCGCGGCTCGCCATCGCTTCGACCGACCCAGGGTAGATCGCGTCGAAGTGCGGGAAGTCGGTCGAGAAGACGAGGGTATGGGCGAGGCCGCTGTCGACGAGGTGCGGGATGAGCTCGTAGTCGGGCTCGACGCCGAGGAAGCACTGCCGTTCGAAGTAGAAACTCGGCTTCTCGTCGAGGCCGGGGTAGAACCGGTGCCACTTCTCGTAGTGCTCGTGCAGGTGGTGCTGGCAGAAGGGGGCCCGGCCCCCACC
>VXNE01000215.1 GCA_009840715.1 Gammaproteobacteria bacterium | reverse complement strand
AGCTGTCCATCTGGCCGAACCCATGGACGCCGCCGGTCGGGCTGGACCTGGCGGGGTCGACCCAGGGCCGGATGGCTTCCACCGCCATGCACATCGCCTGGTAATGGTCCGGGTTTCGTAGCGCCCTGATGATGGTCTTGTCCTTGTTGTACACCTGGAAGGTGACCGTGAACCGCCGATTGTCCGCCGGCAGTGCGACGAGGATGAAGTCGGGGAAAATGGTGCCTGGCAAACCTGACGCCCGGGGGAAGTCGCACCCGTCGTTCAGGCGGTAGTGCCGCGTCAGGTACACGAGGTTCGCGTCGCGCTGATCGGTGAGCATCCTGACGCCGAGCCGCTCGAGCTCGGGAGAGAACTTGCTGAACCGGCCGGACGCATCGATGACCGCATCCGCGGCGAACTCCTCGCGACCGGCGGAAGACTCCAACACGACACCGGACACGCGCACCGGCACGGTCCCCGTTTCGCTGGTCAACAGTCCGACAGCCCGGGTGTCGTCCCGAACCGTCACCTCCGGAAGCGACTCGACATGCTCCCGCACGGTCATCTCGAACGTGGTGCGCCGCGAGTTGAGCGAGCGCAGCCGGCTATCGCCGGGACGCTGCCGGTAGCGGACCCGGAAGTGGGGATGGACATAGTCGGTCAGCTCGTTCTCGCCAACCCCGGCCTCGAGGAGCGCCGCGACCAGTTCGGGATAGCGCGCCTCGAGGAGCAGTCTGAGCCGTCCCATGAGGAAGTGTGGATGCAGCGAAGGCATCGGTGATGTCGATGCCCTCGCCGCGGGCGACTTCGCCGAGCAGGGAGCCTTCGTAGCGGGCGAAACGTTCCGAGCCGCGGGCATCGACGAGTAGCCAGGTGTCAATCGGGCCGCCGGCCGGAATCATCACGGCGGGGTCGTAGTTCTCCCGCATGCGTCGTCGGAAGTCGGGATCGGCTGCTTTGCGCACCTTGTCTTCGGCGCCACCGACGATGGTCCCGTTCTTGATTCCGAGATCCGCCCCGAAACGATCGTTACCCGTTCCGTCTATGACAGTTCTGTTCTGGACGATGAGATCGAAGCGCGTTTCTCCCTCCTATCGGTGGGGGATAGTCGCGGGGTCGCGGCCCCTGATCCCGGGGCTCATCTGCTAGTCACGAAGGTGGGCGTTCAATCAAGTCTCACCATGATCGACTGGGTGGTGCTGTCGACGGACTGGTAGGTGATTTCCAGGGCCGGCGAATCCGCGCCCGCAACGATCTGGAAATCGATGCCGACCTCCACCAAGGCGGGTGTCTCGTCGGGATCGGTAAGCCGCCGGCCCGCCCGAAACAGCACCTCTTCCAGGACGGTCTTTCCCCACTGTGACAGGCTGGTGCCCTGCCGGTCCAAGATCTCCATGGCGAAGCCTCCTTCCGGTCTGCGAATGGCGCTCAGATGGCGTCGAGCGCCTGGTGGTCGTCGATCGCGGTGCAGATCCTGTGAATCATCTCCAGCGACGTGGCCTCGGGTTGCATGTCCGGGAAACCAGGCGCCGGGCACAGCGTCGGTGTCCACATCACCAGAGCAGCGAACATCTGCTGTCGATAGGCTCGTAATGCTTCGTCCACTTCCACTGTTACGCCGAACCTGTCCCGCAGGCACCGGAGGTAGCGGTCGAGCATGGCCATCTCCCATCTGCGGCGATCGTCAATGGCCAAGGCAGTCGTCACCGCATAGGCGACGTCGCGCGCCCACAGTCCCTTGCAGGCGCAGGCCCAGTCGGCGAGACCCATCCGTCCATCGGGTGTGATGTACCAATTGCCGAGATGGACATCTGAGTGAATCACCGTTCGCGGTGCCGCGGCGTGAGCGTCACGTGCCCGTTCCGCAGCGGGCCAGATCTCGTCGCGGCGCTTCAGCAGTCGATCGGGTACCAAGTGGGCGGCCTGGGTGATGGCCGCTTCGTGGCCGGCATCGGTACCACCCGCCTTGCCTACATCGAAAAACTGTTCGTACCGGGGCAGGGGCAGCGCGTCAACCTGTTCGCGGTCGACTCGGGGCGACAGGTACGTACCATGGAGTTCCGCCAGAAGATCCACGATGCCGTCTGCCCGGGCGCGGTCGATGACGGTAGTGTGGTTACAGAACGTGACGCCGTGCGCTCGCAGGTCTTCGAACAGGTGTATTGAACGCCCGGAAATGCTGTCGCGACTCGAGTACAGGCACACCGGCGCTTCGATCGCAAGGTCCGGCCGGATGGCGGTGAGCGCGAACCCCTCGGCACGCGCGGCCATGCCCGAAGAAATGCGCGTGAGGGCGGTGGGCGTCACCTTGACGAAAAGATGCCGCGGCAAATCGCCGGTTACAGCGGGTCTGCTCCAGTCTACGGTGAGACTGCGCCGAACGCTCGAACCGTTGTCGCCGCCGGTGACTTCGACGCCCAAGGCGCGTACTCCGCGGTCACGACCGACATGCTCCGTGAGCCAGTCCGGGGTGATGGCCGGCGCATGCCACGGTGTCGGATCCACGGTGTCCCTGCACGGTCTGGCGAGGATGTCGAAGACCGCGTGGGCGGAAATGCGCGCCCTCGTACGCAGATTCTTGGCCGAGACCTCAAGCATATGCGTCACGGACACCCGTGGACTCCTGATGGCCAGTTTCGTTGAGCCTGGTGCGGGGTGCAGCCTCCGCCACGATGACTGGCGCGCGCGCTCACCATTCCCGAAGCTGGTCCTCGGAGCGCTCGCCCGCAGATTACGTCAACGACATGCGGCCCCGGTAGGGGATTGTCAAACTTCATTGCCGTCGGCGACATCCCCTGCCCACACGCCACGATCTTGAGCGAGCCTGTAGACACGAGCGGTCAATGCAAGGCCATGCCGGTCAGTTCTCCGCGGTCCGGCCTACCGCGTTTCAGGATGCGTTGCTGCTCATAGCGCCCCGACTGTAGCCAGGCGCGCGCCAGCCGGGGCCAGACGCGGGGCTTGCGCATCCAGTCGCTCATGCCCTGCAACCCGTGGTACCCGGTCCAGAGTTCGCGAAAGATCTCCGGTTCGCTCGCCGTGGCCTCGTTGACCAGTGCGGAGAGCTTCATCGAGAGGCGTTCGGTCGGTGTGGCCCTGCGCCGCCCACTTATACACAACACCGA
>VXNE01000363.1 GCA_009840715.1 Gammaproteobacteria bacterium | reverse complement strand
GCCGGCAGGGCGGTCACGCGGGGGCCCGGGCCCGCCGGGACCCGCCACGTCGGCCGGGCTCCCGGCTCGCCGGCATCGACGCGGTCGAGTGGCTCGAGGCAGGGGCTGAGCCGCCGCCGGCTGCGGTCCACGTCGTCGGGGACCTCAACGTCCTGGTTCCCCTCGAGGGACTGATCGACGTCGACCGCGAACGCGCGCGCCTTGAGAAGGAGATCGCCAGGCGCTCGGGCGAGTTCGACCGCGTACAGGCGAAGCTCGGGAACGAGAATTTCCTGACGAAGGCGCCCGAGGCCATCGTCGCCGCGGAGCGGGACAAGGCGGCGGACCTGTCGACACGGCTCGACACCCTGCGTGCCCAGTTCGCCCGTCTGGAGAGTCTGTAACGTCCCCTCAGAAGTGCGCGCGGCCCGTGAGCACCAGCCGGTGGTCGGTCTCCACCGGGTAGATCTCCACCCGTTCCCCCGCCAGTTCCAGGTAGACGGGAGGCTGCCAGGACGTACCCTGCAGGCGGTAGCTCACGCCCAGGCGGACGCGCCGGCGATCGCGCGCGGAGAGATCGAACTCGCCGAACGACGTGATCAGGCCCGGTCGCTCCCGGTGCCCCGCGCCGTAGCCGACCCGCCCCGCGAGCCCCCCTCCGGGGCGCATGCCGCCGATGCCGCGCCGGTAGTCCCTGCGCCACAGCATGTCCGTCATGTCCGCGGCGCCGCCCCACCGCGGCGCGAGCGACAGGCTCCAGCCGCGGCCGTCCGTGCTCGGGCCCACCACGATCGCTGCGCTCAGGCCGCTCTCCGAATAGCCCTCCACGGCGTGCATCGCCACCGTGCGGCCCTTGAGCTCCACGCCGACGTTGGGACTGCGGAACCGCACGCCGCCGGCAACCTCGAGCGCGCCCCCGGTCTGGCCGTCGCCGCCGTCGAAACGTCCGCCGATGTCGACGAACGGGACGAACGTTCCCCCGCCGAGTTGGAGCGGCCACGATCCCTCGACGCCCAGGCGCACCTGATGCACGCCCACCGAGAGGTCCTCGACCGCCGAGAGACCGTCGCCGGTCTCGAGTTCAGCAAACCCGGCATCGCCACGCACCGCCAGGTCGACGCCGAGCGGGCTCCCGAGGTCGAAACGCAGCCCGGCCACGCCCATGCTCATCGATAGGTCCGCCGGCGGGCCCGCCTCCTCCCCGTCCCGCACCGCGAGCGCCTCGCCGGTGCCGAAGCCGAGAATGGCCCACAGCCGGGCCCGCTGGTGGGGCGACCATTGGACATAGGGATGTAGTGTGGTGAGTTCGGTCTCCAGGGTCCCCGCGCCCGGCGCGTCGCCGCCAAACTCGTAGGAGACGTCGGCCTGGGCGTGGGAAACGGCGACGCCCGCCACCCATGCCTCCCCGCGCGCGTCCACACCCAGGTAGCCCGATGTCATGTCGCCGTCGTAGGCGCCCGCCTCCGGTTCGCTGTCGAAGGCCCAGTAGTCGCCGCCGCCCCAGACGCCCCAGGAGACCGCCTGGCTGCCGATGCCGATGAGCGGCATCTCGAAACCGAAGTCCCGCCGCGTCGGATTACCGGTGGTCTGCCACTCGAGGCCCGCCGCATCCGGGTGTCCGCCCATGGCGCCGTGCACGCCGTCCCCCGGCCCGCCGGCTGACCAGCCCGGTTCCTGCAGCCCGGACTCCGGCACGGCGTACACAACGTCGCCCGGCCGCGTCCTGCCGTCACCCGCCATGTCGAGCCGCGTGCCGATGGTGTTCGTCGCACTCCAGAGCAGCCCGCGCCCGATGGTCGCGAGCGCATCGCCGAGCACCGCCTTCTCCGCCGTGCTCGCCCCCACGGTCACCGCCAGGGACAGCACGAGCCGGGCGTTCGTGGCCGTGACGACCACCGTGCCGATTCCTTCGCGGACCGGAGAAACGGTCACGACAGTCCCGGCCGCGTGCGCGCTCACCACGCCAGGATGCTCCGACCTCGCCACGAGCGCGCCGTAGTTCCGCACCCCGACCTCGCTCAGCACACCCGCAAGGTCTGCCGTCCACGGCGTTCCGATGGAGAGCGCCGGCACCTCGAGTTCGACCTGGATCTCGGGCCCCACGCGGTGCCCGTCCTGCGCCTCCAGCGCCTCGAAACGCAGGTCCGCCGCCTTGCCGTCGCCATCTTCGATGGTCCCGCCGGAGAGGGCATTGGCGGCGACGCTGACGCCGTCGTCGTCCACGTCCCCGGACTGCACGACATAGCGGAAGACCAGCGAAGGCGTCCCGCTCCCGGACACCAACGCCGCGGCGCGCGAACGGCCGCCCACCGACAGCGTCAACACCGGGTCCCCCGTCACGTGGACCGCGCGGTCGAAGGTCACCGTGATCTCGATGCCCTCGCCCTCCGCGTAGGTGCCGGCGGCAGCCGGCCCGGAAGAGACGCGGACCTCCATGATCCTGGCCGCCGGCGTGGCGGCGTCCACCTGGTGTCCGGCAGCCGCGGGTAGCGCCTCGAAAGTGCGGTCCGCCTCGTTCCCGTGGCCGTCGTCGATCACGCCGCCCGTCAACGCATTGGCGGCGACACTGATCCCGTCCTCGTCCCGGTCGTCGGCGCGCACGGCGTAGCCGAACCGGAGCGCCCTAGTCCCGCTGCCTGAGGCGAGCGACGCCTGGCGCGTGCCACCACCCACGGACAGTGTCAGGACCGGGCTGCCGGTCACGTGCACCACCTCGTTGAAAGTCACGACGAACTCGATGACCTCGTCCTCCTTGTAGGCGTCATTGCCGGCCGGGGTCGAGTCGATCCGTACTTCGGTGACGGTCGGCGCCACGGCATCCACCTGGTGCCCGGCATCGGCCGGCAATGCGGCGAACGCTCTCGTGACGGCATTGCCCCCGGCATCTTCGATAGCGCCGCCCGTCAATGCGTCCGCCGCGATGCTCACACCGTCCTCGTCACCATCCCCTTCCCGCACCAGATAGGCGAAGAGCAATGTCTTCGTCCCACTCCCGGAGGCGAGCGCCGCCTGCCGGGTGCCGCCGCCAATAGACAGTGTCAGGACAGGATCGCCGGTCACATGCACGGCCTCGTCGAATGTCACGGCCACTTCGATGGTTTCGGCCGCCTCGTAGGTGGCGTCGTCCTCCGG
>VXNE01000186.1 GCA_009840715.1 Gammaproteobacteria bacterium | reverse complement strand
CTCCCACGCTCTCCCCCAAGCCGCCCCGGAGGCGAGATACCGTGATCAAGCGACTGGTTTCCCTGTGCCTGGTGGTCGTCGTTGCCTGGGCAGCGGTTGCCGACCTGTCCAACAGCTATCGAAGGCTGCTGCCCCTGGAAGGGGGATCGAACTTTCGCGATCTGGGCGGATACAGGACGGCGGACGGGAAGACCGTTGCGAGAGGCATGCTGTTCCGCTCCGGCGCGATGACGGGGCTGACCGACGTGGACATGGCGTATCTCGACCAGTTCGGGATCAGGACGATCGTGGACCTTCGCTCGAACGAGGAGATCGACCTGTATCCGAACCACTGGGCGTCCCGGAGCGGTATCGAGGTGGTCAACGGCGACTACTCGTTCGCCTCGATGATCTCGGACGACGAATCCGCCGATCGTTCCGACATGGCCGAGCTCTATCCCCGGCTGCTGTCGGCGATCGGAGGCCAGATCGGGACGTACTTCGAGAGGGCCCTCGGAGAGGGGGCCCCGATGGTGGTGAACTGCTCGGCCGGACAGGATCGGACGGGAGTCGTTTCCGCCCTCATGCTGCTGTTGCTCGGCGTTCCCGAACCCACCGTCATCGAGGACTACCTGCTGTCCACGGACTTTCGCAGGCCGGTCGTCGAACAGGGCGGCGTCGACCTCGCCGAGGCCGCCAGGACCAACCCGTTCGCGGCCCTGATGCTGGAGTTCAGCAAGGCCACGCCCCACCCCGAGCGGCCGAACCCGCTGGTCACGCCGGACGGCGTTCCCTACCTCACGTTCGTCATCGAGCGCATCCGCGACGAGTACGGCTCGGTCGAGGGGTACGCGGAGAAGGCACTCGGGATAGACGGCGAGGACCTGGCCGAACTCAGGCGCAAGTACCTGCGCTGATCGTCAGGACCTGAGGAGGACCTCAGCCGGCCGCCGCGTTCGCACCGATGGCCGCGTTGACCCGCGGCATGACTTCGTCGGCCAGCAGCGACATGGAGCGCGTCATCCGTTCCCGGTCGGTCCAGTCCTGGGCCGTGAGCATCAGCGTGCCGAAGTGGCCGATCTCGTCGCGCAACGCCAGGATCTTCTCGGCGACCGTCTCCGGGCTGCCGTAGAGCGTGAAGTTGTCGCGCAGCGCCTCGTGCCGGAGCGCGGCGGGGTCGTCACCCTGGTTGACCACGAAGGGGCCCTTCATGTCGCCGCGCTCGAAGATGCGGAACAGGTAGCTGAAGTACCAGTCGGTGCTGGCCTCGTCCGTCTTGACGAATGCCTCAGCGGCTGCATCCGTCTCGTCCACATGGATGTTGCGCGCGACGCGCCAGATCTCGGGGTCGGTCGGGTGACCGGCTTTCGCGGCCGCCTCCGCATAGACCTCCCAGTGGGACTTCACCGACCAGGTACCGATGAAGTTTGCCGAGATCGGGATATACCCGCGCGAACCGGCGAACCTGATGGACCCGGAGAAGGGGCTCATCGCCGAGACAGCGATCGGCGGATGGGGTTTCTGGTAGGGCTTGGCCATGTAGCCGAGTCCGATGTCGTCGTAGATCCAGTCCTTCAGCGAGATCTTCCAATACTCGCCGTCAAACTCGTAAGGCGGGTCCGAGGTCCAGATGTCGGTCATGATGTCGATCGCCTCGACCATCATCGCGTTGCGGTCGGCTTCCATCACGCCGAAGAGCTCGAAGTCGGGCGCCAGGCCGCCGGGACCCACGCCGGCGATGTAGCGTCCCTTGGCGAGGTGGTCGAACAGGGCGATCTGGCCCGCGGTCACGGCCGGGTGGTACTGCGGCAGGCAGATGACGCCGGTTCCGCAGACGATCCGCTCGGTCTGCGGCAGCAGGTGCGAGAGGAAGAGCAGGGGCGAGGTGATCTGTTCCGACTTCGAGCTGTAATGCTCGCCGACCCAGGCTTCGGAGAAACCCAGGCGGTCGGCGAGCACGATCGCGTCGATGTCCTCCATCAGGGTCTGGTGGTAGTCCCTCGCGTGGTTGTGGATGGGCATCATGAACAGGCCCAGCTTCATTTCGCTTCTCCTTCCCGGTCGCGTGGAGTACGGGAGTCGACGTCGGATGGGTGACGATACACCAGTCCTGATCGGCGAGGTCGCAGCCTATAATCCGACCCATGCCCCTGCCCGAGATACTGAAGGCGACGCGCATCGCCGAGAGCCGCTTCTTCCATGTCGAAGCCCTGGACCTGCGCTTCTCGAACGGCGTGGAGCGCCGCTACGAGCGCCTGCCGCCGCGGGGCCGGCAGGCGGTCATCGTCGTCGCCGTCACCGCGGACGACCAGGTCGTGCTGGTCCGCGAATACCTCGCCGGGCTGCACAAGTACGAACTGGGTCTCCCGAAAGGCACGGTCAGCGGACCCGGCGAGACGTTCGAGGAAGCCGCCAACCGCGAACTCAAGGAGGAGGCCGGCTTCGGGGCACGTCGCATCGAGTACCTGCGGGAGCTGAGCGTCGCCCCGTCGCACATGGGGTTCACGGTCCATGCCATGTTGGCGCGCGACCTGTACCCCGAGAGCCTGCCGGGTGACGAACCGGAACCGCCGGAAGTGCGCACGTGGCCCCTCGCGGCCATCGACGACCTCTTCCTGTCGAACGAACTGAGCGAGGCGCGCTCGCTGGCGGCCATCCGGGTCGCGCAGATCCACATGGACCGCGGCTGACCGCGGTGACGGACACCTCCCGGCTGCACGCCGACCTCATCGACATCGTGCGCCGCGCCGGCGCCACGATCATGGACGTCTACGCCACCGACTTCAATGTCGAGACCAAGTCCGACAGTTCGCCCGTGACCGAGGCCGATCTGCGGGCGCACGCCGTGATCGTCGACGGCCTGCAGCGGCTCTCGCCCGTGTATCCCATCCTCTCCGAGGAGTCCTCGCCGCCCGATTTCGACACGCGCAGGACCTGGTCGCGCTACTGGCTCGTGGATCCGCTCGACGGTACGAAGGAGTTCGTGGGCCGGAACGGCGAGTTCACGGTGAACATCGCGCTGATCGAAGGCCACCGGCCCGTGCTGGGCGTGGTTGGGGTCCCGACGCAGGATAAGGTGTTCGTCGGCGATGTCGTCGCCCAGGAGGCGTACAAGGAGACGGGGGCGGGGCGTGAGCGGCTTGCGA
>VXNE01000384.1 GCA_009840715.1 Gammaproteobacteria bacterium | reverse complement strand
GGATCTGTGGGAGCCGGGGGTGGGTGACCACCCTCGGCCACCCGGCCCCGCCCGTGGTTCCGCCCGAAGCAGTGCCGTGCACGATCCCGAGCCGGGACGTTCGGCATTCCGGGTCAGGGAACTCCTGCGAAGTGCCTTCCCGTCGCGGCCTCGCAGTCGAAGGTGTAGGTCCGTTCACATCCGGCGTCGTGGTTGCGGCGGCCGATCACGTGGTCGGCAAAGTCAGCCTCGCCCACCTCGAACTCCCGGAGTGCGGCCCAGACCGCGTCGCTGTCTTCGATGTCGGATTCGGTCGTGTGCAGGAGCTGCAGAATGACGCGGCCAACATCGGCTCGCCCGAAACCATGGGCCCGCGTGAGCACCCACACGAGTTCGACGAGAACGACGCATCGCGCGCGCAAGCAGGCGAGATGCTAGATCGGCCCGCCCTGTGGGATGCAATCCTTGGCGAAGGTCTCCGGGCACTCCGTCAGTTCGGCCAGTAAAGGTACTCGTCCCCCTCCTGGTAAGGCTCCGTCGTAGGCTTGTCGATGAGCTGGGGGACGTCGAGCACACTCGGCCACATGGGTTCGGCCTGCCGCGCGTTGTGGGCAGCGAGCAGCGCCTGAAGCTGAGCGACGCGCTCCGGAAGCGCCGCCGCGACATCGCGCTGCTCGGTGGGGTCGTTGGCCAGGTCGAACAGCCAGGCCTTCTCGGGCCGGTCCGTCCGGATCATCTTCCAGCCCTGGTGCAGCACCGTCTGCTGGTGGCCCTGCCGCCAGAACAGGGTCTCGTGGGGGACGCCGTCGGCTTCGCCGCGGGCGTAAGGCAGCAGGTCCACGCCATCGATGACGCGGTCGCCCGGGAGGCGGCCTCCGGCGGCTGTAGCGAACGTCGTGAATAGATCGAAGTGGTGCACCGGGTCGTCCACCACCGTGCCGGGGGCGATGCGCGCCGGCCAGCGGGCGGCGAAGGGCACGTGCAGACCGCCCTCGAAGTGGGTGAGCTTCCAGCCGCGGTACGGCATGTTCACGTCGGGCAGCCCGATGTAGCCCGCGCCGCCGTTGTCGCTGGTGAAGACGACCAGCGTGTTCTCCGCGAGCCCGTGCGCCTCGAGGGCTTCCTCCATGCGGCGGACGCTGCGGTCCATGGACAGGATCATGCCGGCGTAGACGCGCAACGCATGGTCCTCGATGTGCGCCAGGGCGTCATAGTCGGACCGGAGGGCCTGCAGGGGATTGTGTATGCCCCAGTGCGAGAGATACAGGAAGAACGGGCGGTGGCGGTTGGCCTCGATGACCTTGACCGCCTCGTCCGTGTAGTAGTCGGTGAGATATCCGTCCGGCTCGAACAGCGGTCCGCCGTTCCATTGGGCGGCGTAGCGCGCCATCGTCCAGACCATGCGCTCGATCCCGCTGTCCTCGTCCATGGCGTTGACGACCTTCGGATGATCCTCCGGGAGGTAGAAGGCGCCGGCCATGTAGAGGCTGTCGTCGAACCCCTGGTCCTCCGGACGCTGCCCGGGCTCCCTGCCGAGGTGCCACTTCCCGATGTGCGCCGTGTAATAGCCCGCCGCGCGGAGGACTTCCGCGATGGTCACCTCCCCGTCCGGCAGCGCCATGGCGCTCATGTCGGGCAACTGGTCCAGGAGATCGTGGCGGATGATCGTCGGCAGGGGAGCGTCCGTTTCGTTCATCCACTCGGAAATGGTCGCGCCGATTCTCGGGAACGGCGTGAACTCGAAGCCGAACCGGGTGGAGTAACGGCCGGTCAGGATCGACGCGCGCGACGGTGCGCATATGGCGTTCGCCGCGTAGCCGTTGGCGAACGTCACCCCTTCGTGCGCGATGGCGTCGATGTGGGGCGTCTGGACGCTACCGTCACCCGCGCCGCCGTTGGTGAAGGAGACATCGTTGTAGCCAAGGTCGTCGGCGAAGATCAGGACGATGTTGGGGGGACGTTCGCCCGGCGGCCGTGCGGCGGTTTCCGGACCCGCCTGCCACGCGGTGGGCACGTTGGGGCCAATCGGATCGGTCAGGTCCGTGAGGATGGGGACGCCCCACATCAGGAGGTCGAGCCGGTTGCCCCAGGCGACCGCAAGCGCCAGGGCGATGGCGATGATGATGGCGAGCAGCGTCTTCAAGCGAATCTCTCTTCTGCGCGTCCCTCTGGCGGAGTCTCGCGCATGGCGGGAGGGAACGCCATGCAGCGGGGAGAAGACCCGAGCAGGCAGCGCTGCGCAGTGGTTCCGGTCGGATAGACTTGCACCGACACCAACCCTGACGGAGACCTCGCACATGGCCTTTTCCGGCGTCGAGAACGCGCGCTTCGGAGTTTCGATCTTCCCGACCGACTACGCGATCCAGCCGGTAGCGGTGGCTCGCGAGGTGGAGGCGCGCGGCCTCGACAGCCTCTTCTTCCCGGAGCACACGCATATCCCGGCGAGCCGTGCGACGCCATTTCCCGGCGGTGGCGACCTGCCGCCGGAGTACTGGCACGCCCACGATCCGTTCGTCGCGCTCGGGGCCGCCGCCGCGGCCACGGAGAAGATCCGCCTCGGCACTGGAATCTGCCTGGTCATCGAACGCGATCCCATCACCCTCGCCAAGGAGATCGCTTCCCTCGACATGATCTCGGGCGGCCGCGCCGTCATCGGCATCGGCGCCGGCTGGAACCGCGAGGAGATGGAGAACCACGGCGCCGACTACCGCAACCGCTGGAAGATCGTGCGGGAGAAGGTCCTTGCGATGCGCGAGATCTGGCGCGAAGACGAGGCCGCGTACCACGGCGATTTCGTCGACTTCGACCCGATCTGGTCCTACCCGAAGCCCGTCCAGGAAGGCGGTCCGCCGATCTGGATCGGCGCCAACTCGAAGTGGGTGTTCGACCGCATCGCGGACTACGCCGACGGCTGGATGCCCATCGGCGGCATGGGCTCGGGGAACATGGAGCGGCTGACCGAAGCCATGGAGGCCCGTGGACGGAAGGTCGCGGACCTCGATCTCGCCCTCTTCGGCTCGCCGATGCAGGCCGACCAGTGCGTCGGGCGCATCGAGCAGGGTTTCGACGAACTCGTTTTCGGCTTGCCGCCGGCGCCGGCGGCCGCGGCGCTGCCCGTGGTCGCCCGCGTCGCGGGGCGGGGGGGGGT
>VXNE01000214.1 GCA_009840715.1 Gammaproteobacteria bacterium | reverse complement strand
TTCGCGGGCAACGTCGCGCTGAAGGCGACGGAAGGGGCCGCCTCGATGGCGCGCCACCTGCTCGGGAGCGAACTGGGCGGTTCCCGGCTGGCGCGTCTCCTGCTCGCGGGACGGCTGCGGCGTCTCGCCGCCGCGTACAATCCCCAGGCGTACAACGGAGCGACGTTCGTCGGGCTGCAGGGCGTGGTGGTCAAGAGCCACGGGGGGGCGGACCGCGTCGGCTTCCGCCAGGCGGTCGACCAGGCCGTGCGCGACCAGGAAACCGATCTGGTCGTCAAGATCTCGTGGCGCTGAGCGGAGCGCGGGAGGCGTCCCGGCGACGCGGGCACAGGACGGGAAGGAAGGGAAGGCAGCGAATGAGTCTCGGTTTCGTATTCCCCGGACAGGGAGCTCAGGCAGTGGGCATGGGCGGTGAGTTCCTGGACAGCGACCCCGCGGTCCGGATGCGGTTCGACGAAGCCAACGAGGCGCTCGGTTTCGACCTCGCCTCCGTGATGCTCGAAGGACCGGCGGAACGGCTCGCCGAGACCGAAGTGACACAGCCGGCGCTGCTCACCGTGGGCGTTGCCTTGTGGGACGCCTGGTGTGACCGCGGTGGGCCGAGGCCGGCGATTCTGGCGGGGCACAGCCTGGGCGAGTACACGGCGTTGGCGGTGTCGGGAGCCCTGTCCTTCGTCGATGCCGTGCGGCTCGTCCACCAGCGGGGCCGTTTCATGCAGGAGGCGGTGCCGGTCGGCGAGGGCGCCATGGCCGCCGTGCTCGGACTGGAAGACGAGACGGTCGCCGAGTGTTGCGCAGGGACCGACGGGGTGGTGGCGCCGGCGAACCTCAACGCGCCTGGCCAGGTCGTCATCTCCGGGGCGGCGTCCGCAGTCGGCGCGGCGGTGGAAGCCTGCAAGGAAGCGGGCGCCCGGCGGGCGGTCCTGCTGAACGTGAGCGGCCCCTTCCATTGCGAGTTGATGCACCCTGCTGCCGAACGTCTGCGCGCGGCGCTGGACGCGATCGAGATCCGCCCGCCGGAGATTCCGGTCGTGCACAACGTCGACGCCGACGTGGCCGCGAGCCCGGAGGAAATCCGCCAGAAGCTGGTGGACCAGCTCGACTCGCCCGTGCGCTGGCGCGAATGCGTCCTCGCGATGCGGCAGCGTGGCGCCGACCGGCTCGTCGAGTGCGGACCGGGGAACGTGCTCGCCGGTTTGGTGCGCCGTATCGACCGGTCGCTCGAGGTTGCCAGCGCCGGCACGCCGGCGGCGATGGAGGCGGCGCTCGCATGACGGAGACGCGCGTCGCCCTGGTCACGGGCGCGAGCCGGGGCATCGGGCGCGCCGTGGCGCAGCGGCTTGCCGCGGATGGTCACCGCGTCGTCGGCACGGCGACGACGGAGGCCGGCGTGGACGCGATCACGGAGACACTCGGCGATCGCGGGTCGGCGGTACAGCTCCGCCTGGAGGACCCTGCTTCGGTCGAGGCGGCCTTGCGGCAGGTCGAGGACGCGGTTGGCCCGCCGCTCGTCCTGGTGAACAACGCCGGGATCGCGCGGGACGGACTGCTCATGCGGCTGTCGGCGGACGCCTGGGATGAAGTGGTCGGCACGAACCTCGGCGGCGTCTATCGGCTTACCCGGCCGCTGCTGCGGGGCATGATGCGCGCGCGCTGGGGCCGTGTGGTGAACGTCAGTTCGGTCGTCGGCCGCATGGGCAACGCGGGACAGACAAACTACGCGGCGGCGAAGGCGGGTATCGAGGGCTTCACCCGCGCGCTGGCGCGCGAGGTCGGGTCGCGCGGAATCACCGTGAACGCCGTCGCGCCCGGCTTCATCGAGACAGACATGACGGCGGCCCTCGACGAGACGCAGCGGGCCGCCATGCTCGGTGGGATTCCGCTCGGCCGGATGGGCGCGCCGGAAGACGTGGCGGCCGTCGTGTCGTTCCTGGTCGGGGAAGGCGCCGGCTACATCACGGGCGAGACGGTGCACGTCAACGGCGGATTGCACATGGCCTGACCGGTGCATACACTAGGCGCCGCTCCGCGCGGGGAGGATCGACGAATACGATGAGCAGTGTTGAGGAACGGGTCAAGAAACTGATCTGCGAACAGCTCGGCGTCAAGGAAGACCAGGTCAAGGACGAGGCTTCGTTCGTGGAGGACCTGGGCGCCGACTCGCTCGATACCGTCGAGCTCGTGATGGCCCTCGAAGAGGAATTCGAGACCGAAATCCCGGACGAGGAGGCCGAGAAGATCACGACCGTGAAGGAGGCGATCGACTACATCCTCGCGAACCAGTAGCGCCGTCTCGACGAGGTCGGACCGGCGCGGCGCGCTCGTCGTCTCGGGGTGCACGGCACGTCTGCCGCCACCCCGCTCCATGATTCGTTGCGGACGCGCGATGCGGAAGGTTCCCGGCCCCACTCCGCGTCGGGCCACTGTTCAGGCAGACCTCAGGTAGACCCGTGGAAAAGCGCAGGGTAGTCGTCACCGGGCTGGGCATGCTCTCTCCCATCGGCAACACGGTGGAAGAGGCCTGGGCCAATGCCCTGGCGGGAAAAAGCGGCGCCGCCGCCATCGACACGTTCGACACGGAAAAGCACGGCGTGAAGATCGCCGCGACGGTCAAGGACTTCGAGGTGGGCGACCATCTCGACCGGCGGGAGGCGCGGCGCATCGACCCGTTCATCCAGTACGGGCTCGTGGCCGGCGTGCAGGCCGTGGAAGACGCGGGACTCGCGAACCTCTCGGAAGCGGCGCGGCTGCGCACCGGCGTGGCCATCGGGTCCGGGATCGGCGGCATCAACACCATCGAGGACACGCACTCCACGCTGTTGCGCGGCGGCCCACGCCGCGTGTCCCCGTTCTTCGTCCCGGCCAGCATCATCAACATGATTTCCGGCAACCTCTCGATCCGCTACGGCTTCGGGGGACCGAACACCGCCATCGTGACCGCGTGCGCGACCGGGACCCACAACATCGGCTACGGCGCCCGCCTCATCCAGTACGGCGATGCGGACGTGATGGTCGTGGGCGGCTCGGAACAGGCGACGTCGCCGTTGACGGTGGCCGGTTTCGCGGCGATGCGCGCCCTCTCTTCGCGCAACGACGACCCGGAGCGGGCGAGCCGTCCCTGGGACCGGGACCGCGACGGGTTCGTGCTCGGGGACGGTGCCGGGGTGATGGT
>VXNE01000316.1 GCA_009840715.1 Gammaproteobacteria bacterium | reverse complement strand
GTTGCAGAGGACGTGGACCTTCCCGAAGGCCGCCTCCGTGCGGTCGGCAGCCTCCGCCATGGCGTCCCGGTCCGTCACGTCGAGGGGCAGCGCGATGGTGTCGGCGTTGCCGGGACCGAACGACGCGTGCGCCTGCTCGAGGGCGTCCGCCTCGATGTCGGCCAGGGCGACCTTCATGCCGGCGCCCGCGAAAGACCGCGCCATGGCCAGGCCCAGCCCGCTCGCGGCGCCGGTGACGAAGGCGACCTTGCCGGCTACGTGCTCCATGGGCTCCCCCGCAACTCCCCAAAAAAGGCCGCGATGGTATCACCGCGCGGGTGACCTACTCCCGAAGCACCGCGGCCAAGGCGTCCCAGCGGCCCGCGAAGAAATGGTCCGCGCCGGCGACGATGCGCACCTCGCCGCGCTCTCCGGACCATTGCCGCAGGGCGTCCAGGTCCACGAAGGCGTCGCGGTCGCCCGCCACGACGGTGACGGTGGCGGCCTCCGCGTCGTTCGGGGGCGTGAACTCCATGGCGCCGACGGGTGGCGCGATCAGCAAGGTGCGCCGTGCCTCCGGGATCCGCGTGCGGGCGCGCCATACGACGTTCGAACCGAACGAGTAGCCGCAGACCCACAGTTCTTCCGGCGCATGCTCCGCCGCAAGCCAGTCGCGCACGGCAACGAGGTCATCCGCCTCGCCGCGCCCCTCGTCGTACTGGCCGTCGCTCGCGCCGACGCCGCGGAAGTTGAACCGGACTCGGCCGATGTCCTGTTCGGCCAGCACCGTCGCGACCGTGTCGAGAACTGCGTCATGCATGCTGCCGCCGTAGAGCGGATGCGGATGGCAGAGGATCGCCCACCGGTCGCTGCCGCCCGCCTCGACGCGGGCCTCCAGCGCGCCGGCGGGGCCGGATATCGTGGTGGCCTTAAGCATCCGGCGCACGATGCCCGTTCGGGCACGGCGTCGCAACCGGGGGGCGCGCGGGCCTGGGATAACATCCCGCGAAAACAGGGGGGAATCGCCATGGTGCCGCAGGCTGAGAGAGACTGGTCCCTGGCCGCGCCGGCCGACATGGAAGGGCTGTTCGAGTCGGTGAAGAACTGGGGCAGATGGGGCGCGGACGACCAGCGGGGCGCACTCAACTTCATCACGCCGGAGAAGGTGGCGTCCGCGGCGCGGCTGGTGGAGACCGGCGTCGCGGTGAGTTGCGCGCTGGAGTTCCCGACGCGGCCCGCGCCGGACAACCCACGTCCGGCGCAGCACATGATGGTGGTCGCGGGCGATGCGTGCACCGAGACCGGCATCCCGGGGATGGAGTCCGCGATGGATTTCATCGGCGTCGCCTTCCACGGCATGGCGGTCTCCCACATCGACGCGCTGTGCCACGTCTTCGTGAAGGAGACGATGTACAACGGCTTCCAGGCGGCCGACGTGAAGAGCACGGGCGCCCGCCGCAACAGCATCATGGCCGCCAAGGACGGGATCTCGGGGCGTGGCGTGCTGCTCGACATCCCCCGTCTGAAGGGCGTCGACTGGCTGGAGATCGGCGCGCGTATCGCCCCGGAAGACCTGGAGGCCGCGGAGGAATCGCAGGGCGTGCGCGTGCATGAGGGCGACATCCTGCTCATCGCCACCGGCCGCGACGCGCGGCGGCGGGCGATGGGCGCCTGGTCCCCCCTGGACGGGCTCGCGGGGCTCGACGCGCGGGCGGTGTCCTGGCTGTACGAACGTGGCGTGGCGGTGCTCGGCTGCGACGGCGTGTCGGACGCCATCCCGAACGCCGACGTCGAAGGCTGGCCGATGCCGATCCACCAGTGCGGCATCGTCGCCATCGGCCTGCATCTCCTGGACAACCTGCGCCTCGATTCGTTGGGGGACGCGTGCGCGGAACACGGCCGTTGGGAGTTCTTCTTCACCCTGGCGCCGCTGCGCGTGAAGCGGGGTACGGGGTCGCCAGTCAATCCGGTGGCGCTGTTCTGACAGCGCCAAGCCTGGAGCGCCTGCGCGAACTCTTCCATCGGTTCGGGCGCGTGGAGGCCATGGAGCTCGCCTCACCGCTCTACGCGGAACTGTCGTACGCGGTGTCGGAGAGCCCCGAACTGCTGGCGCTCGCGGCGCACACGCGCCCCCGCCAACCGCCTCCCAACATGCTGTTCGGCGCTGTGCAGTACCTGCTGCTGCGGGGTGCTGAGCATCCGCTCGCCGCACACTATCCGATCGTGTCCGGCGAGCCCCGGCCGATGAAACCGGCGGCGGGAGACTTCCGTGACTTCTGCCGCGCGTATGCCGGCGAGGTCGCCGAACTCGTTCGCACGCGCCGCACGCAGACGAACGTCGTGCGGCGTTGCACTTGCCTCGTCCCGGCGTTCTCGATCGTCTCGAGAGAGGCGCAGGGGCGTCCGCTGCACCTGATCGACCTCGGCGCAAGCGCGGGGCTGAACCTGAACTTCGACCGGTACGGAGTCCGGTACGCGTGCGCCGGCCGCGAGGTCCTCCGCTGGGGCGATGCGGGTGCGGTCGTGGGGCGGGGCGCCGCCCGCCCCCGCGCCGCGCACCCCCCCCCCGCCCCACCCCGGGGGGGGGGGGAAAACAGACCCACGGCCCCGCCGCTGGGGCCTGGGGGGGGGGGGCGTGCAGCCCGCGCCCGAGCGGCGCGGCGAGGCCCTCCCCGCACTCGAGCAACACATCGCGGTGGGCGGCCGCGTCGGGGTGGACCTCGACCCGATCGACGCGCTCGACCCCGAGGCCCTGCTGTGGCTGCGGGCGCTCATCTGGCCTGAGCACGTCGAGCGCCACCAGCGCCTGATGGACGCGGCGGAGGAGTTGCGGGCGCACCCGGTCCGGCTGATCGCGGGCGATGCCGTCGAGACGCTCGCGCACCTGCTCGCGGCGGCGCCCGAGGACGAAGCCCTGACCGTCTACACGACCGTCGCCCTCTACCAGTTCCCGCGTGCGGCGCGCGCGCGCATGGAGGCGATCCTGATCGACGCCAGCCGGAGCCGCCCCGTCTGGCGCGTCGCGCTTGAAGGGGCGGAAACCACGAAACTGACGCTGACGCGCTATCGCGAGGGCTCGGCCGCGGCCACGGAACTGCTTGCCACGGCCTCTCCGCACGGCTGGTGGCTCGAGTGGGTGGGCTCCTGATCCGGGGGCGGGTGGCTCATGCTGCGCACCGCGAGGACCAGTGGCACCAGCAG
>VXNE01000515.1 GCA_009840715.1 Gammaproteobacteria bacterium | reverse complement strand
CGAAGGCTCGTTGCGTCCGGGAGTTCTGGAATCTCACTCGTAAGGGCGCCGAGAGTTCCCGCATGCCAGGAGTCGCAACAACCAGGATGTCCTCGAAAGGTCAGGTCGTGATCCCGGAGGGCATAAGGCGGCTGCTGGGACTGAAGGCGGGTTCGCAGTTCGTCGTGGTGGCTGGCCATGACGCCATTGTCCTGAAGCCGATTGCCGAACTGGATTTGTCGCAGTTCAACAGCCTGGTGACGGAGGCGCGCAAGCATGCGCGTCGCGCCGGTCTGCGGAAAGCCGACATCGTCCAAGCCGTCCGCACCGCCCGCGCTCGGGAATGAGGCTCGTTCTCGACGACATGATGCGCGTCGGTCAATAGGGGGTGACGGCTACCGAACCGCGCGATTCCGATGGCTGCCGGCAGCCTGCGCCGTGACCGCGCGAACTTGTCACCCGCGCGACACGCGTTGTAGGGTGCGCCGTCCCTGCCAGACGCGACACCGGGGGGCTTCGTGCGCATAAGCGGTTTCGAGAGCATCGTCTACCATGGACCGGAGTTCCGCGACGCTAACGGCCGGCTGCCGGAAGACTAGCGACCACCTGAACGCGCCACCGTGGAAGTCCTCCAACTCCTCGTCAGCGGCCTGTCCCAGGGCTGCGTCTACGGGCTGATCGCCCTCGGCCTCGTCCTCATCTACAAGGCGACCGAGATGGTCAACTTCGCCCAGGGCGAGGTGATGATGCTAGGCGCCTACATCGCCTTCACGTTCATCAACGTGCTGGAGTGGGGTTTCGTGCCGGGCTTCCTCGCGACCGTCCTGATCATGGCCGCCGTCGGCATGCTGCTCGAGCGCGTGCTGCTGCGGCCGATGATCGGCGAGCCGCCCTTTGCGGTGCTGATGCTGACGATCGGTCTCGGTTTCGTCTTGCGGGGCGTGGCCGGGGCGGCCTGGGGCAGCCAGCCGAAGGACCTCGACGTGCCGTTCGCCGGGGACGTGCTGCGTTTCGGCGACCTCATGCTCGGCACCGAGAACCTCGCGATCATCGTGGGCACGGCGGCGCTGTGCGGCGCCCTGTACTGCTTCTTCCGCTTCGCGCGGGTCGGCATCGCCATGCAGGCCGCGTCGCAGAACCAGCTTGCTGCCTTCTACGCCGGCATCCCGGTGAAACGCATCTTCGCCCTGGTCTGGGCGCTGTTCCGCGGTCATCGCGACGATCGCCGGCGTCCTCGTGGCGCCGGTGTCTCTCATCGACCCGCTCATGGGGTTCATCGCGATCAAGGCGTTCGCCGCCGCCATCGTGGGCGGCTTCGGCAGCCTCCCCGGCGCGATCGTGGGCGGGCTGCTCGTGGGCGTGGTCGAACAGTTCGCCGGACGCTACCTGCCGCCCGGATCCGGCGACCTCAGCGCATACGTGATCCTGCTCGTGATGCTGATCATCCGGCCGGAGGGCATCTTCGCGACGCTGCAGAGGAAGAAGGTATGAGATTCGTCCTCAAGACGCGCTACAACCAGGACATCGACCTGTTCCAGCACAACGGGCAGCGTTTCTGGTATGTGCTGCTGGCCGTCGCCCTGCTGCTGGTGCCGCTCGGCTTCGACAGCTTCTACGTCGGCGAGATGTCGCTCGTGTTCATCTACGCCATCGCCGGCGTCGGGCTCATGCTGCTGGTGGGATACACCGGGCAGGTGAGCCTGGGCCACGCGGCCTTCCTCGCCATCGGCGCGTACGCGCACGCCTGGTTTCTGACGCAGGGCCTGCCGTGGCCGGTGTCGCTGGCCCTGGCAAGCCTCCTGACCGCCATCGTGGGCGCCGTCGTCGCCATCCCGGCGCTGCGCATGACCGGCATCTACCTGGCCGTGGCGACGCTCGCCTTCTCGAGGATCGTCGAGCACGTGATCACCCACTGGGGGTCGGTGACGGGCGGCTACCGGGGCATGGCGGTGCCCCGCGCGGAGGTGTTCTCCGTCTCCCTGATGAGCGCGTCGACCTTCTACTACGTGTGCCTCGCGTTCCTCGCCGCCTCCCTCGTCGCCGCGCTCAACCTGCTCCGGAGCCCGTCCGGCCGCGCGATGATCGCGGTGCGCGACTCGGAGGTCTCGGCCCAGGCGATGGGGATCGATCTCGCGCGCACGAAGACGCTGGCCTTCTTCCTCTCGGCGGGGTTCACCGGGCTCGCCGGGGGGCTCTTCGCGCACAAGATCGGCTACCTCGCCCCGGACGCCTTCACGATCGTGACGTCGATCCAGCTCCTCCTGATGGTGGTGGTCGGCGGCCTGGGTTCCATGCACGGCGTCGTCTTCGGCGCCATTTTCATCGGGCTCCTGCCGCAGGCGGTGGCGTTCCTGCGCGACGCGTCGCCGCCGGCGATCGCGGAGATCCCGGGACTCGAACCCGCGATCTTCGGGTTGATCCTGATCCTGTTCCTGGTCTACGAGCCGCTCGGCATCTACGGGCGATGGGTCAAGATCCGCCTCTACTTCCAGGAGTTCCCGCTCTACCGCAAGGCGACGTACAAGCGGCAGAAGAGCTACCTGCGCACGGAGCGCGTCCGGTGAGCCTGTTCGAGGCGCGCGACCTGACCGTCAGTTTCGGCGGCATCCACGCCGTCCGGGACCTGTCCTTCGACGTGGAGGAAGGCGAGGTCTTCAGCATCATCGGCCCGAACGGCGCCGGCAAGACCACCGTCTTCAACCTCATCAGCCGCTTCTACGATGTCGACGCGGGCACCATGACCTTCGGCGGCGAGGACATCACCCGGCTGCCCGTGCACCGGGTCGCCCAGCGCGGCATCGCCCGCACCTTCCAGAACACGGAACTCTTCGAGCACGAGACCGTGCTCAAGAACCTCCTCATCGGCCGGCACGTGCACCGCCGGACGATGCTCGCGGAGGACCTCTTCTTCCTGCCCCGGGTGCGCCGCCAGGACCTCGCGTTCCGGGAGAAGGTCGAGGACGTCATCGACCTGCTCGACCTGCAGAGCTACCGGGAGCAGACGATCAACGGCCTGCCCTACGGGGTGCGCAAGATGGTGGAGGTGGCGCGGGCGCTCTGCATCGAACCGAAGCTCCTGCTCCTCGACGAGCCGTCGTCCGGCCTCAACCCGGAGGAGACGGAGGACCTGTCGTTCTGGTTCGAGGACATCAGCGAGGGCCTCGGCGTAACGCTCATAATGGTGGCGCACGACATGAACCTCGTT
>VXNE01000320.1 GCA_009840715.1 Gammaproteobacteria bacterium | reverse complement strand
GGCGCAGGGTGTCCGTGGCCTGGTGATCGACGCCGGCGTTCGCGACGTGGCCGACCTGACCGCCATGGGTTTCCCCGTCTGGTCGAAGGCGATCTCGGCGCGCGGCACCGTGAAGGCGACCCCCGGTTCCGTGAACGTGCCGGTGGTCTGCGCGGGCGGGTCGGTCGCACCGGGCGATGTCGTGGTCGCGGACGACGACGGGGTCTGCGTCGTGCCCCGCGCCCGCGCGCGGGAGGTGCTCGAGGCGAGCCAGGCGCGGTCGCGCAGGGAGGCCGAGACCCGGGCCCGCCTCGCCGCCGGCGAGATGGGCCTCGACCTCTACGGCATGCGCGAGCGACTCGAGGCAGCGGGACTGAGGTACATCGACGAATGAAGATCTGCGTGGCCGGCGAAGGCGCCTTCGGCAACAAGCACCTCGACGCCCTCGCGCGTATCGAGGGCATCGAGGTCGCGACGCTCTGCGGCGGCGTCCCCGAGGCCACGCGCGCCGTAGCTCTCGAGCGCGGCATCCCCCACTCGACGCTGGACCTCGAAGAGGCGCTCGCCGTGCCCGGCGTGGAAGCGGCCATCCTGGCCACCCCCACGCCCATCCATGCCGCCCAGGCCACGACCGTCATGCGCGCCGGCAAGCACGTGCTCGTCGAGATCCCGATGGCGGATAACCTGGCGGATGCGGAGGCGCTGGTGCGCGTCCAGCGGGAAACCGGCGTCGTGGCCATGGTCAATCACGTGCGCCGGTTCAACCCGTCCCACCAATGGGTGCACGACCGCATTGCGGCCGGCGAACTAACGATCCAGCAGATGGACGTGCAGACCTTCTTCTTCCGCCGCACGAACACCAACGCCAAGGGGGAACCGCGAAGCTGGACGGACCACCTCCTGTGGCACCACGCCTGTCACACGGTGGACCTCTTCGAGTACCAGACGGGCGGGCCGGCGACGGCGGTCACGGCGCTGCAGGGCCCCCCGCACCCGGAACTCGGCATCGCCATGGACATGGCCATCGGCCTGAAGGCCGCGAGCGGCGCAGTCTGCACGCTGTCGCTCTCCTTCAACAACGACGGTCCCTTCGGCACGTTCTTCCGCTACATCTGCGACCGGGGCACCTACGTCGCCAGCTATGACGACCTGTTCGACGGACACGGCGAACCGGTGGACCTGACCGGCGTGGCCGTCTCGACGGACGGCATCGAACTCGCGGGCCGGGAGTTCTTCGCGGCCATCCGCGAAGGCCGCGAACCGAACTCGAGCCTCGCCCAGGGATTGTGCGCGATGCGCACGCTGGACCGGCTGGAACGTGCCCTGGACGGCTGAGCGATACCCGACTGAATTACTTGGGTATTGCGTATAATCCGACCATGAGCGACCGCAATCAGGCCGTACACGATCGTCTCGCGCGCGAGTACAGCGCCGGCTTCGTCACCGAGATCGAGACCGAGACCCTCCCCCCGGGCCTCGACGAGGATGTCGTGCGCGCCATCTCCGCGAAAAAGGACGAGCCTTCCTGGATGACGGAGTGGCGGCTCGAGGCGTTGCGCCGCTGGCGGACGATGTCGGCCCCGAACTGGGCGCATGTCAGCTTCGATCCCATCGACTTCGAGGCGATCTCGTACTTCTCCGCGCCGCGGAACAAGCCGAAGTCTCTCGACGAGGTCGACCCGGAACTCCTGCGCACGTATGACAAGCTCGGCATCCCGCTGCACGAGCGGGAGGCCCTCGCCGGCGTCGAGCGGCCGCAGATCGCCGTGGACGCCGTGTTCGACAGCGTCTCCATCGCCACCACGTTCAAGGACCGGCTGCGCGACGCCGGGGTCATCTTCTGCTCCATCGCCGAAGCGATGCGTGAGCATCCGGAGCTGGTCCGCAAGCACCTCGGCTCGGTGGTGCCCGTGTCGGACAACTTCTACGCCGCGCTCAACTCCGCGGTGTTCAGCGACGGATCGTTCGTCTACGTGCCGAAGCACACGCGCTGCCCGATGGAGCTCTCGACGTACTTCCGCATCAACGCGGAGAACACGGGACAGTTCGAGCGCACGCTCATCGTCGCCGACGAGGGTTCCTACGTCAGCTACCTCGAGGGCTGCACGGCCCCGATGCGCGACGAGAACCAGCTCCACGCGGCTGTCGTCGAGCTGGTGGCCCTCGAGGACGCCGAGATCAAGTACTCCACCGTGCAGAACTGGTATCCGGGAGACGAACAGGGCCGCGGCGGCATCTACAACTTCGTCACCAAGCGCGGCGCCTGCGTCGGCGCGCGCTCGAAGATCAGCTGGACTCAGGTGGAGACCGGCTCCGCCATCACGTGGAAGTACCCGAGCGTCGTGCTGCGCGGCGACGACTCCATCGGCGAGTTCTACTCCGTGGCGCTCACCCACAACGCCCAGCAGGCCGATACCGGCACGAAGATGCTGCACATCGGACGCAACACCAAGAGCACCATCGTCTCCAAGGGCATCAGCGCCGGGCGCAGCCAGAACGCCTACCGCGGCCGCGTACGCATGAACCCGGGGGCCGAAGGCGCGCGCAACCACACACGCTGCGACTCCCTGCTGATCGGCGACGCCTGCGGTGCGCACACGTTCCCGTACATCGAGAGCCGCAACCCGAGCGCCGTGGTCGAGCACGAGGCGACGACGTCCAAGGTGAGCGACGACCAGCTTTTCCTGTGCGCCCAGCGCGGCATCGACCCGGAGAAGGCGGTCTCCATGATCGTCAACGGCTTCTGCCGCGAGGTGTTCCGGGAACTGCCGATGGAGTTCGCCGTCGAGGCGGGCAAGCTCCTCGAGGTGAGCCTCGAGGGCGCGGTCGGCTAGCCCGGCGAAGGTCATGCTCCTGATCGAGAACCTGCACGTCCGCACCGACGGACGGGACATCCTGCAGGGCGTGAGCCTCACCGTGGAGCGCGGGGAAGTGCACGCCGTGATGGGCCCGAACGGCTCCGGCAAGAGCACGCTGGCGAACGTCATCGCGGGGCGGCCGGGCTACGAGGTCACGGCCGGCACCGTCCACCTGGACGGCGTCGACTTGCTCGACCTCGAACCAGAGGACCGCGCCCACCGCGGCGTGTTCCTCGCCTTCCAGTATCCGGTCGAGATTCCCGGCGTCAGCAACATGGAGTTTCTCAAGGCGGCCGTGGACAGCCAGCACGCGGCCGCCGGGGAGGCGGAACTGTGCGCGATCGATTTCAT
>VXNE01000507.1 GCA_009840715.1 Gammaproteobacteria bacterium | reverse complement strand
CCGCTCCCACGCGGGGCGGACGCTGGACGTCGCGTTCCCGCGCTGGGGGCCTCGCCTGTGCGCCGGCGGAATTCGCTACATCCCCGTGCCCGCCGCCCGGCGCCCGCTCCCGCCCCCGATGGCCTATCTCTGCGAGGCCGTGGGGGGATTCGATGCCTGCCTGTCCCGCTACTGCGAGCGCGTCCACGACGGGTGGCTTCTGAAGACCGACACCTCCCGGACGCTGACGCAACGCGCGCTCGCCCTGGAAGCCAAATTGCTGCAGGACTGGCGGCTGCCGCAACCCCTCGCGCGGCTCGCGCTTCGGCTCGACCTGCCTCAACGCGAAGTCGAGGTCCTGCTACAGCACGGCGACCGCCTGCAGTGCGAGCACGGGTACGTGCTGGCCACGTCGCGCGGGGCCGTCTCGCCCGCCCTGGACGCCGCGTTGGGCAGGGGCGACGCGCCCCTCGGACTCGCCGAAATCCGGGATCGGGTTCCGGACGAACGCGGAAGCCGTCGGCGCGACCTGGATCGGACGCTGCGCGCCGAGCCGCATCTCTTCCTCCGTATCTGGGACCATCAGTGGTGTTCGCTGACCGAGTTGCCCGAGCGCCTGCGCGCGGCTCCCGGCACAGATCTCGGCAGCCTTGAGTCACTCGACCGACACGACGGCACTCTTCGCCAGGCGGTACTCCGACTCGTTCGCAACCGGGGGCCGATGACGTGGTCCGAACTGAAGCGGGCGGCCGGACCGGACGCCCGCGGGGGACTCGCAAGCGCGGTCTCGCGTCTTCCCGATATCGTCAAGTGCGCGCCCGGCATCTACGGATACCGGGGGCACCTCGAACGTGATGCCCGGCATCCACCGCGCACCTTCTTTCGCGAAGACCAGGCGATCGCGTGGGCTTTCGGGCGCCGCGGCGCAGTGCCGCCCGCGTTCTTTCCTTTCTGGACACCCACGAACGAGATGGCCCTCTGCCGGTGGGCGCGGGACGGGGCGCGCACCGTGGTGTACGAGTCGCTGCTCGCGCAGGCGGAACCCTCCAGGTGGCCCGGTCTGGACGCCGTGGAGGCGGCGTTCTGGCGCATGGAACGGGAGCGTTGCGGCTTCACGCTATTGGCCGGACGCCCAGCCGGGTTCGACGGCGTGTTTCCGGCATCCCGCCTGCTCGCCGTGCTCCTCGTGGCCACGCTGCAGGGACGGGTGTCCTGGGTCGAGGCGAACCGGTGCCTGGGCGGCCGGATAAACGCCCGCTCGGGCATCTTCGTGATCGCCCTGCTGGCCTTGATGGGCACGCTGCAGCCGGATGCGGACTGGCGCAAGCCCCACTCGGTACGCGCCGACCGGGCTCGGGCCGCGATCGCGGAACTCGTGGAGGTGCTGGGACGCACCGGCAGGTTGCCTTGGGCAAAAGTAGGGTCGTCGATCCGCATCGACGACGATCCCGAGGCCGAGTGGATCCGGCCTGAGGTCGTCGCCAGGTTTCTCGGCCGCGCACGGCGCGTCGAAGGCTCGAGAGGCGCTTCCGGCGCACCCGGCGGCGCTACCCCTTGAACTGCCCCACGATGCCCGAGATCGATTCCTTCGCGTCGCCGAACAGCATGCGCGTGTTCGTCCCGAAGAAGAGCGGGTTGTCCACGCCGGCGAAGCCGGACGCCATCGACCGCTTCAGCACGAACACCGTGCGTGCGCGGTCGACATCGATGATCGGCATCCCGTAGATGGGGCTCGCCTTGTCCGTGCGGGCCGCAGGGTTCACCACGTCGTTCGCCCCGATCACCACCGCCACGTCGACGCCGTCCATGCGGGGGTTGATGTCCTCCATCTCGACGAGCTGGTCGTACGACACGCTCGCCTCCGCGAGCAGGACGTTCATGTGGCCCGGCATGCGCCCGGCGACCGGGTGGATGGCGTACGTCACCTCCGCGCCGTTCTCCTCGAGCAGGTCCGCGAGTTCCCGCACGACGTGCTGCGCCTGCGCCACCGCCATGCCGTAACCCGGCACGAAGCTCACCGACGACGACGCCTCGAGGATGAGGTAGGCGTCCTCCACGTTGATGGGCTTGACCTCCCCCTCCACCTTCGTGGCCGCCTGCACCGCGCCGAACCCGCTGAACAGCACGTTCGCCAGCGAACGGTTCATCGCCTTGCACATGATGTTCGTCAGGATGATGCCGGCGGCGCCGACGAGGGAGCCCGCGACGATGAGGATGTTGTTGTTGATCGCGAATCCCGCCGCGCACGCGGCGAGCCCCGAGTAGCTGTTGAGGAGCGAGATCACCACCGGCATGTCCGCCCCGCCGATGGGGATGACCGCCATGATGCCGAGCAGCAGCGCCAGGCCGATGATCGCGTAGAAGACCCACGAGGTGGTCGACGGCTCCATCGTGAACAGCACGCCCACCGCGATGAGCGCCGCCAGCAACAGGCCGTTGATGAAGCGCTGGCCCGCGAACACCACCGCGCGGCTCACCATCACCTCGGCGAGCTTGCCCCAGGCGACCACCGAGCCCGACGCCGTGACGCCGCCGATGAGGATGGAGAGGAATGCCACGAAAGCCGTGAACCCGGCGATGTCCGGTTGCCCCTGGATGGCCGCCCAACCCACCAGGAGGCTTGCCGCGCCGCCCGAGCCGTTGAAGAGAGCCACCATCTCGGGCATCGACGTCATCGCGACCAGCCGCGCAGCGATCGCCCCGATCGCCGCGCCGACGACGGCCCCGGCCGCGATCCACTCGTAGCTGACGATCTCCCTGGACGTCAGGGTCACGACGATGGCCACCAGCATGCCGATGGACGAGAGCGCGTTGCCGCGCCGCGCCGTCGCCGGCGAGGCCAGCATCTTCAGACCGAATACGAACAGGGCCGCCGCAGCGATGTAGGCGACATTGATGAGTACCGCGTTCATCACTCGCCCCCGCCGCGTTTCCTGAACATGCCGAGCATGCGGTCGGTGACCATGTAGCCGCCGACCACGTTGATGGTGGCGAACACCACCGCCGCCACGCCGAGCACCGTGGCGACGGTCGCCTGGCCGGCGTCCGCCGCCGCGCCGGCCGCCATCAGCGCGCCGACGAGGGTGATTCCGGAAATCGCGTTCGCGCCGGACATCAGCGGCGTGTGCAGGGTCGCCGGAACCTTCGAGATGAGTTCGAAGCCCAGGAAGATGGACAGCACCAGGATGAAGGCGAGAAAGACGGGGATCAGTTCCAC
>VXNE01000608.1 GCA_009840715.1 Gammaproteobacteria bacterium | reverse complement strand
TTGCCTATTGTCTCGGGTGGGCGGATTTGATTATAATCGACTGCTTCCCCCACCACCATGGCTTCGTCGACGACGATGCCGAGGGCCATCACCAGGCCGACGAGGCTGATGGCGTTGATGGTGCCGCCCAGGTAGTAGAAGCCGAGGAGCGCCGCCAGGAACGTCACGGGAATCCCGACGGTCACCCAGAACGCCGGCAACATGCGCAGGAACACCGTCAGGGCGCCGATGACCAGGACGAGCCCGGTGATGCCGTTCCAGGCGATCAGGCTCAGCTCGTCGCGTATGAACTGCCATGCCTCGAGGAACAGCGTCAGGTTCACGCCTTCGGGCAGCGTCGGACGCAGCGCGTCGAGGTAGGCGTTGAGCGAGCGGGCGGCCGTGAGCGAGTCCGTCTCGAGGTCCCGCCGGACGAAAAGGGCGATGGCCGGGGCGCCGCCGACCGAGAGTTGCGGGTGGTCGACCAGAGGTCGCCGCTCGACACGGGCGATGTCCCCGAGGCGCACGAGACTCCCGTCGGCGGTCGTGATGGGCAGGTCCTCGAACTCCGCGGAAGCGCGGCGCTGGTCGAGACTGCGCAACTGCCGGGCGAGCTGCCCGCGCCCCGCCGTGCCGGCCGGCGCGTCCATGGACAGCATCGAGAGGCGCGCGCCGAGCTCCTCGAAGGTGAGGCCCAGTTCGAACAGGGTGCGGGTGTCCACCTGGATGGCAATCTCCTGGACCGGCAGACCCGTGAACTCGACCTGGTCCACCCCGCCGGTCAGGAGGTCGTTCTCCATCTCGCGGGCGAGCGCGATCAGTTCGTCGATGCTCCCCGTACCGGTGATGAGCACGGCCGCCACCAGGTCGCGCTGGCGCAACGAGTAGATGACCGGCGGCTCGATTTCGGTAGGCAGGCTCCGCAGTTGCGCCACGCGCTGCTTGACCCGGTCCAGCGCTTCCTGGACGTCGGCGTCCCGCTCCAGTTCCACGCGTACCTGGGTGAACGTGTCGCGCGTCGAGCTGCGCACCGTCTTCACGTCCGGGACGTTCTTGAGCTGCTGCTCGAGCGGGGCGGTCACGAGCTTCTCGACATCCTCCGCGCTAGCGCCGCGCCAGACGATGTCGGTGTGGACCCAGGGCATGGGCTGGACCGGATTCAGGCGCACCGTGATCTGGGTGATCGCCCAGACCCCCGCGAGGATCATCAGCACCATGCCCAGGTTGGCGGCCAGGCGGTGCTCGACGAAGGTGCGGATCAGCTTCATGGGTTCACGACTCGCCGTGCGATCGGGAGCCGGCCGGGTCTGCGGGCTGCGGTTCCTCGACAGGGATAGTCGGGAGAGAGGTCGTCACGGTTTTGGCGGACATGGCGGTGATACTCAGAAAACGGGTACTTGCCGGGAACCGTAGAAGGGCGTCTCCGGCGGAGGAAAGCTGTTGGTAACGACGCCGGCGCGGAGGTCGATGTGCACTTCGAGCAGGGGAATCTTGTTCACCGCGTGCGCGATGACGTCTTCGCCTTCGGGCCGCCCTCCCGCATCGAGGACCGCCTCGGTGAAGACGACCTTGTAAAGCGCCGGGTCGCGACCCGAGGGCACGGAGTGCCCGAAGCGTGCGCCGGGCGGGAGGCGCATCGGGACCTCGGAAACATACATGCCAGCCGGGAGCACGTAGTTCAGCAACGGTCCCCGGCCGCTCGTCGCGGCCCGCGTCGCGGGGGCGGAGCCCGCCAGTCGGGCGACGGCTTCGAGATCGTCTTGGCCGATCGCCACGACCGAGAGATAGGTGCCCTCCTCGGTTTGGAGCGTGTAGAGGGAGGTCAGGGCATGGGCGCGCAGCCCGGCTGCGGCGGACAACGCGACCGCGAGCGCGGCAAGGTAGGCGCCGCACCAGGCGGCCACCCGGACCGGTCCAGGCGTGGCGGCGGGGAAGGCCAGCCGGGGAACGAGTCGTCGAGGGAGGAACCTGCCCGTACTCTGCATGTACGCCGCGTATCCCGGGAACTGACGCAAGCAGATGCCTTCCTCGAGCCGGCCGAGGGCGATGTAGATGCAGATGACCGTCACCGAAGCGATCACCACGAGGTAGCGCGGCCAGAAGAGCGCCATGCCGATGCTGGCGACGATCAGGGCCAGGTACTGGGGATGCCGGATGTGACGGTACACGCCGGTGACGACGGCCTCCTCGCGACGGAGCTTGGCGCGGTAGATCTGGAAGGCGCCGACCGCGAAGCCGACGAGCCCGCCGGCAAACAGGATCATGCCGACGGTCTCGGCGACGTCGACGGGGACGGAGCGCGTCTCGGCGACGATGTGGGGGAGGAAGAACTGGATCGTCCAACCGGTCAGTCCGAATGCCTGCAACCAGTCGAGGCCGGGGCCGTACACGGCGTAGAGATAGGCGCCGAACGGGGATGCCATGTAGAAGAACTCGAAGGCGATGAGTGCGTAGAACAGCATCGACGCCCACAGTGCGCGCCTCGTGGCGGTCGCGTGCTGGGGCGGTCGCGCGGCGTCACTCATCCGAGACCTCTTGTACGGTGTGGTGGTCGGCCAATCTCGGAGCGCGTGTGCGCCCCTTGGCATGGGGCTCAGCAGGAAACGTGCCGCTTCCGGTAACCCGTTGAGAAATAAGGGCTAACGCGTGCCACGGGCCCTCTCGGGGGCGCGCCGGGCGGACGGCACGGACCACAATTCGGCGAAATGCGCCACGTCCGGCGAGGCTTGGCGGCAAACGGGCGGTTGCGGCTACCGGTTCGTCGCCCTGACGTCAGACTCATCAAGGCTCCAACGGCCCGCGCAGGCGGGCGGGCGGTTCGGTCGCGCGTGGAGACTCAGCTCCGGCGCAGCATCCGCCCCGCCAGGTTGCCGGTCGGGCGCCCGTCTTCCATGAACACCTGGCCGTTCACGATGGTGCAGTCGTATCCCTTCGCGGTCTGCACGTAACGGCCCGCGCCGCCCGGGAAGTCGTGCACGTATTCGGGCAGGCCCACTTGCATGGCGTCGAGGTCGATCACGTTCACGTCGGCGAGCGCCCCGGCGTGCAGTCGTCCGCGGCCCTCGATGCCGAAGAGGTCGGCGGTGTCCGAGGTCCAGCGGCGCACCGCCTCCTCGATGGGGAAGAAGCCGCGTTCGCGCACCCAGTAGGCGAGGAGCCAGGTCGGCTGGCTGGCGTCCATGATCTGCCCGACGTGCGCCCCCGAGTCGGCGAGGCC
>VXNE01000377.1 GCA_009840715.1 Gammaproteobacteria bacterium | reverse complement strand
GTCCCTCGGCCTCCTGCACGGCGCCCAGCCGGATGTTTTCGTCGTCTGTCACGACCCGACGCGGGGCACGATGCGCAACGTCCCGGCGCCCGTGCCTTCGGTGACGGCGGTGATCGAGACGACCTGCGAACTTGGCAGGCTGACCAACCCGGACATCTGCTGCGCGGGCATCGCCCTGAACACGGCCGCGCTCACGGAGGCGGAAGCGCGGCGGATGCTGGCGGCGAGCGCGGCGGAACTGGGCCTTCCGGTCACCGATCCGGTTCGGTTTGGCGTCGACGCCATCGTCGAACGACTGCTCGCGGATTGAGGGGCGGAGCACTCGTGGTCATCCGGCTGGAGGCGCATGCGGAGTCCTGGGAGCTTGCCGCACCCTTCTCCATCTCGCGCGGGACGAAGTCGAGCGCGGACGTGGTGGTGGTGACGGCGCGGGACGGTGAGTTCGAAGGACGCGGCGAAGGCGTGCCGTATGCCCGCTACGGAGAGTCGGTGTCGGGCGCCCTGGAGGCTATCGGAGCCTTCGGCGCGAACTGCCGCGACTGCTCGCGCGACGCGGTGCTGTGCGGGATGCCGCCGGGCGCGGCGCGCAACGCCGTCGACTGCGCCTTGTGGGACCTGGAGGCCCAGCAGAGCGGTGCGCCGGTGTGGGAACTGGCGGGCCTGCCTGCCCCGCGACCGGTGGAGACCGCCTACACCATCGTGCTGGACGATGTCGCCGCCATGGCCGCGGCGGCGCGCCGCGCCGCGTCCCGGCCGCTCCTCAAGCTCAAGCTCGGCGGCGGGCCGGCGGAAGATGTCGAGCGGCTGCGCGCCGTGCGCGAAGCGGCGCCCGACGCCCGCCTGATCGTCGATGCGAACGAGGGCTGGAGCGTGGCGGGGCTCGAACGGGTGGTCCCGGTCGCGGCGGAGGTGGGCGTGGAGCTCATCGAGCAGCCCCTGTCCGCGGATGGGGACGACGCCCTCGCCGGATTCGCGTCTCCTGTGCCGCTCGGGGCGGACGAGAGCGTGCACGGCGAAGCCGATCTCGCCGAACTCGCCGCGAAGTACCAGGTGCTCAACGTCAAGCTCGACAAGACCGGTGGCCTCACGCCGGCCCTCGGCCTCGTGCGGGCCGCGCGCGCGATGGGTTTCGATGTCATGATCGGCTGCATGGTGGCGACCTCGTTGAGCATGGCTCCGGCGCTCCTTCTCGCGCAGGAAGCGGCGTTCGTCGATCTCGACGGGCCGCTCCTGCTGGCGTCGGACCGGCCCGATAGGCTGCGCTACACGGACGGCCGGGTTGCTCTCCCCGCGCGCGGCGGCTGGGGGCAGCCGTGAGCGGCGTGCAGCGGTGGGTCTGGCGCGACGGCGAGTTCGTGCGCTGGGAGGACGCCACCGTGCACATCCTCGCCCAGAGCCTGCAGCGCGGGTCCCTCGCGTTCGACTACATGAGCGTGCACGAAGCCCGCCGCGGGACCGCGGTGTTCCGCCTTGCCGACCACGTCGACCGGCTGCTCGGCACGTGCGACCTGATGGGCCTGCCGATCGCGTACACGCGTGCCGAACTCATCGAGGGCTGCGCGGCGGCGGTGCGCCGCAACCCGGGCTCGAAGTCGCTCAAGATCAGCGCGCTCATCCCCTCCATCGAAGCGGAACTCGTCCCGCAGGACCCCCGCGTAGGGGTCTTCATCTGCGCCTACGACGTTGTCGCGGACGTGATCGAGCAGCACGGGGGAACCCCGCGGTGGGGGAACGCCCTGTCGCTCAAGGTCGAGCGCAGCATCACCAACCGCCGCCCGGACATCATTCCGCCCCAGGCCAAGATGGCGGCGAACTACACCTCGGCGATGTTCGCGAAGTGGCGCGCCCGGCAGGAAGGCTACGACGAGATCGTCCTGCTCGACACCGACGGCTACGTGGCAGAGGCGCCGACCTCCAACATTTTCGTGGCCGGTCCGGAAGGGCTGGTCACCCCGCCCGAACAGAAGGTGCTGCACGGCATCACCCGGGCGTCGATCCTGGAGCTGGCGGGGGCGCTGGGCTTGCGGACCACGGTGCGTGACCTGACGGTGGACGACCTGCACGCCGCGGCAGAGGTCTTTCTGACCGCGACCTCCGTTGGGGTCTGGCCGGTGGTGCGCATCGACGGACTCGCGGTGGGCGACGGCGCGCCGGGCGCGGTCACCGAGGAACTGCGGACGGCCTTCGCCCGAATCCGATGCGGGGAGGACGCCGACTTCGAGCATTGGCTGCACTACGTGGCGTAGGGGCGACCCTCGTGGTCGCCCGTGTCGGCGTCGTGCAAGAGATCGAGACGGGAGGGGACAAGCCCTCCCCTACGTTCGCCTTGATCGCCACTGCGGATTGGGATAGTGTCCGGTAACTGTTACCGGAAATAGCGGTCCAGCGTGAAAGAGCCGTCGAGTCGGGCATCGAAGGCGCGCGTGGCTCGACATCGCGTCAAGAGGTCGGCAAGCGGACTCCGCCGCGTCGAGGTCACCGTACCGGCGGGCGATGCGGCGCTCATCAGGACCGCTGCGGCTGCGTTTCGACGCGGTGGCGAGGAAGCGGACCGGTTGCGGGAGGCGCTGGCCCCGGCGCTGTCGACGGCGCGTACGGGCATGGAACTGGTTGCCTTCCTGCGCGCGTCCCCGCTGGTCGGGGAGGACCTGGTCTTCGAACGGGATCGTTCCGTTGGCCGCGAGGCGGATCTCGAGGGCCTGGAGATCCCTGAGTAATGGGGTTCCTCGTCGACACCAACGTCGTCAGCGAGACCTTCAAGCCGCGTCCAGCCGCAGCGGTCGTCGGCTGGATAGGCGACCAGGCCGTTGCCGATCTCTTCCTTTCGTCGATCAGCCTCGGCGAACTCGTGCGGGGTGGGCGCCGCCTGGTCGACGAGTTGCGCAGAACACGCATCGAACGCTGGGTCCGTCAGGATCTCGCCGCGCAGTTCGAGGGGCGGGTGCTGCCGTTCGACGCCGGGGCGGCGATCATCTGGGGCGAGATCATGGGGGACGGGGACCGCACGGGACGCCGAAAGCCGATGGCGGATGCCCAGATTGCGGCCATCGCGCGGCGGTACGGGCTGACGCTGGCAACGCGCAACATCGGCGACTTCGCGGGGATGTCGGTGCCGCTCGTCGACCCCTGGGCTCCGCGCTGAGAGCGGAGCCGCTCCGACCCGTTCGCGGAGCGGGCGTATGATCCGCAATCACGGAT